>CAIOOC010000817.1 GCA_903859795.1 uncultured Bacteroidia bacterium | reverse complement strand
ATTAGATGCTCAGTTTTGGCAGTGTTTTTCAGTTTATTTCTGGTTAGCCCCGAAGCATTTGGTAGACCTGACGATTCTCAGCAACCATTGATACGACTTACAACTTTTGATATTGACGCCACTCCACCCGTAGGAAGTCTCCTGACTTACAACCTGGAAATCAACAAATGGGATCTGGGCCTTCGAGCCAAAGGAGTTATTCTCACAGGTTCCGGTCAGCCTATAGTGTTGTGTTCGTTCGACTGGATCGGAATTGCCAACGAAGGACAGGACATTTTCCGACAGGCAATTGCGGAGGCGGCAGGAACAATTCCCGAACGGGTAGCTCTTCATACCGTACATCAACACGATGCGCCAACCTGTGATTTTGGTGCCGAAAAAATGCTCCGGGATGCTGGTCGTGATCCAATGTGTTTCGAGGGGAGTTTTGCCCGCGAAATAATCATCCGGCTCAAGGCGGCAGTAAAACAATCGCTGGACCATTCGCAACCAGTAACTCACATTGGGCTTGGCAAAGCTGAGGTATACAAAGTTGCTTCGAACCGGCGTATCATCGGCAATGACGGCCTTTTGAAGGCAACGCGCTATTCCAGTTGTAAAGATTCTGCAACAATTGCAGAACCTGAGGGTGTTATCGATCCAATGGTTTCATTGGTCAGCTTCTGGAATCAGGACAAACCCATCGCAGTCTTAAGTTATTACGCCACACATCCTCAGAGTTATTACCGCACCGGCGTGGCCAATCCTGACTTTCCGGGTGTCGCCCGTTTCATTCGACAGCTCGCTGTTCCACAGGCGCTTCACATCCATTTTAACGGTGCAGGCGGAAATATCACCGCTGGTAAATACAACGACGGTTCTGCTGAAAACAGGGGGATCCTGGCCCAAAGGCTCGCTGACGGGATGAAACGTGCATGGGAATCTACGAAACGTGAACCAATAACTTCGGATGGCATAAGTTGGAATCTTGAACCACTAACATTGCCATTGCCTGAAAATCAGGAAGAGATGAAAACATGGATGTCGACAAAGGATTCAATATTTATAAGTAATAATTTGTCCAAACTTGTTTTTGCAAACCGAACAAAAGCTGGTAAGCAGCTTGACATAAAGTGCCTAAAGCTGGGGTCTGCACGCATTCTATTTGCTCCAGGAGAGCTGTTTATCGAATATCAGCTTGCAGCCAAGTCAATCCGTCCTGACCTGTTCGTCGCTATGGCAGCGTATGGCGATTATGCTCCGGGATATATCTGTACAGCGGCAGCTTATCATGAGGGGGGATATGAATCGGGCGTAGCGTCAGGTGTAACAGCTGAGGCAGAAGTTATTGTCATGACGGCAATCCGGAAATTGTTGAGAACAAATTAAAACAAAAATCTCCGCTCAAACAATTCCTGTTCAAAATCCCGGAAAATCTATTGTCGATGAACTGCTAACATTTAAAGACAAAAATCGAATAAGCAGACTAATCACAAACACTGATCAATGGGAGATAAAGCGGGAACAAATTCTTGACAGTATGCAGGCAGTAATGGGTAAAAACAGGGATAGAAAATGCCTCCGCGGTCTATTGTTTTTTGCACGCTGAGGGCAATGTTCAAGTTCGTTATCCTGAATCAGGACATGATTTTCCACGTGAGGTTAGGCTTGAGGCCTATCGGTTCATTGATAAAGTTCTTAAACACCAACCTTTAATCGATAATTGAATAATTTTCAAGGCGATGAATAATAAATTCTTACGACGCGATTTTATAAAGCAAGGAACTTCCGTTACTGCAGAAGCCCTTCTTACCACCGGATTAACTTTTCCATTGACTGGCAGCAACAATGCTTTACAACCTGCCGTATTGGGAGGTAAACCCGTCAGAACCAAAGAGTGGCAAACCTGGCTAATGTGGAACCCCGAAACGGATGAAAAACGGGTTATTGATGATATCCGAAGTGGCATTTGGTCAGGAAGTACACTGGTGACCAAGTTTGAAACCGAATGGGCAAAAGCTGTCGGGGCAAAACGGTCTTTGGCAGTCGTCAACGCTACAAATGGTTTAATAGCCTCTCTGATTCAATTAAATATCGGGGGTGGAGATGAGGTTATTGTTCCCTCATACACATTCATTGCAACTGTTGATGCGGTGATTGCAACAAGAGCAATGCCTGTCTTTGCAGATATCGAACCTGAGACCTTCCAGAACGAAGAATTTCAGGAAAATGTATCCGGAAAGTATACTGAATATTAAAAAATACAATGAGCAAAACACCTGCCCGGCAAATGCCAGGCTTTGCAATGAAGAAGCGGTATGGTTTACACAAAATATGCTGTTGGGTCCAAAATCGGACATGGACGATATATATATAGCAATTGAAAAGATTAAAAGTATTGCAGACATGATAAAGAACAGGTCAAAATAAGTTTAGGCAAAATATGAAAATCAGCGAATTTATTATCTCCATAATCCTAACTAGTTTATTAACTTCTAGTTGCGAACAAACCTCAAAACCGGTTACAGTATCAAACAAACAGGGACAGCCCGGTACCTTACTTGCAAAAACCTATGATTCCGGCTTTGCATTGGCACATGATACCTATAACGGAATTTCCGCGGCCTCAGATGGAAAAATTTACTACGTCCTATGTTCCCAATCGGTGGATGTTGGAGGTCAAATCTATTCATTTGATCCAAAATCAGATAAAATCCGGCACATTGGAGATCTGACCGAGCTATGCGGTGAAAAAGGACTAAAGGCGATTGTCCAGGGAAAGAGTCACGTGAAATTTGTTGAATCAAACGGTAAACTCTATTTCGCAACACATATCGGCTACTACAGCACGATTGATGGAATGGAAAAAATTGGTCTTCCGCCTGCAGGCTACAAACCTTACCCCGGAGGGCATTTGCTTTCCTATGATCTTGCCAGTGGAAAATTTGAAAATTTAGCTACTGTGCCACACAACGAAGGTATCCTTACGATGAATATGGATACTAAAAGAGGGCTGATCTATGGGATAACCTGGCCGACAGGCTATTTCTTCAGGTATGACCTGGATAAAAAGGAGCTTAATGATCTTGGAGCTTTAACAGGGGAAGGCGAGAATGGAAAAGGTGCTGCATTTCGTGTACTGTGCCGTTCAATTGCTATAAATCCCGAAGACGGATCAGCCTATATGACCAACGCAGAAGGGACAATCCTTCGATGCAGGACAGGTCAGAATGTCATTGAACGTGTTGAAGGTGAAGATATGAAAAAAGATTATTTCGGAATTTACGATCCCTCATCTTCAGGAAGTATGGGGTATAACTGGCGCCAGGTGGTCTGGAGTCAGGCAGACCGGAAATTTTACGGGGTTCATGGAAACTCGGGATATCTTTTCAGTTTTGATCCTGCAACACCACGCATCGAGGTTCTGGACCGTCTGACTTCAAAAGTTTCGCAACGCAGTGGTATGTTTGACCAGTTCAGCTATGGGTATCTGGGATTTACTCTGGGTCCTGACGGGCATACTCTTTATTACCTCACAGGAGGTCCGATATATAAGGATGGCAAGCGGGTAACCGGCAAAAGTTCCACTGCAATGGGTGAGGCCAAAGGATTAGAGAATTTACACCTGATAACATATGATATTTCAACCGGCAACTATACCGATCATGGTGTTGTTATTTATTCTGACGGACAGAGACCATTGTACGTCAATTCAATTGCAGTTGAGGCAGATGGAACAGTTTATACACTGGCACGCATAACTCAAAATGGAAATACACGTACCGATTTGATAAAGATCATAAAGCCATATTAAAAAATTTTATTAATCTCATTATTTATATCCGCTAAAATGTAATTGTTAACCTCTTAAACATATGGATACCAGACGAAAATTTATTAAAAACATTGGCACCGGTGCAGCAGTTACAGCTGTTTCAATATCTGCACCTTCCCTTGCTTCGGTAATGGTGGGAGGCCAGGATAATCCCTTAAAATCTATCCGTGTCGGTATTATCGGAGCAGAGAATTCCCATTCTGTGGGTTTCGGAAAGATGTTTAATATCGACAAAAAATTCCCGGGAGTTGAAGTGACGCATCTCTGGGGTGAAACCGATGAATTCGCCCGTAAAACAGCCGAAGCAGGGAAAATACCCAATATTGTAAAAGACCCAAAAGAGATGCTCGGTAAAATAGATGCACTGATCGTTGATCATCGTCATGCAAAATTTCACCTCGAAGCTGCTACCCCTTTTGTAAAAGCAGGCATTCCAACTTTTATTGACAAGCCATTTTGCTACCGTGTCGAAGAGGGAAAAGCTTTTTTGGAAATGGCCCGTAAGGCTGGCACCCCGATCACTTCTTATAGTTCAATCGCCCAAAGCATTTGCACATACGACATCAGGCAGCAACTGGAATCGTTGGGCGAGATAAACCATATAGTACGTTATGGCCCGGTAGACCTGGATTCGGAATACGGGGGAGTATTTTTCTACGGAGTGCATATCCTTCAGCCTCTGATGTTTATGTTTGGTGAAGATATTGTGAGGGTAAAAATCTCACGAAATGGTAAAAAAGGAAGTGCCTCGCTTGTGTTCAAAAGCGGTTTATATGCTACATTGATCTTTAAAAATCTTGCCTACGGATGGGAAACCTTCGTTGAAACAAAAAAAGGTCTCGTGGAATTGAAATCACGCGTCCCTGAAAGTGAACCGGTGAAAATCTATACCGATATTGTTGAAATGTTTCGCACCCGAGCAGAACCACGCAGCCATCAAAGTATGCTTACCGAAGTGGCAATTCTTGAAGCGCTCGAAAAATCTGCCGTGAACGAACAATGGACTGATGTAATTCTGTAAAGATATGACAAAATGGTCGATCATCGTAGCAATTACAATATTGCTGATTTGCAATTCAACTCTTTTTGCACAGCCTCCTGCTCTCTTGCCGGCACCTCAAAAGGCAGTCTGGGGCCAAAATAAATTTAAAATTAAGGGAGCAGAATTACTGGTGTCACCTGATTTAATGCAAAGAGAGGGTAAATCAATCATTCACTTTATTGAACTGGTGAAGCAGCGTTGCCGAATAACTCTCTTAATTATTCATGCTGAAGATCCAAAATCAAATGTAATAATTCTCGATTCCGGCCAGCCCGGTACTGCCTTGCCGACTGTTCATGAAATCGTTGGTGATCATTCCCGTGAAGCTTACAGGATAAGTGTTACGGCAAACAAAGTTCATGTGAATTCAATAGCTGATGCGGGACTCTGTTATGCGCTCCAGACATTACTGCAATTAATAACCGGCGAGGGTAATAACAGCTATATTCCGGAGGTTGTGATTGATGATTATCCATCTTTTGCCTACCGCGGTGTTATGATGGACTTTTCGCATGGGGCTTTACTGAATGAGCAGGAGATAAAGAATCAGATTGAATTCCTTTCACGATGGAAAATAAATCAATACTATTTCTACAATGAGATTAGTATTGAGATGAAGGGGTACCCGCTGATAAACTACAACGCATGTTATTCTCAGGAGCAGATTAAAAGGATCATAGCCTTTGGAAGGGAGAGACACGTCGATGTTATCCCGTTTGTGAATTTTTACGGGCATCTGCATGAACTTCTCAGGGTAGAAAAGTATGCAGGTCTGGGGATCGGGCGATATGGCCATGACCTTAATCCGGAAAATCCCGGTGTACAGGCATTACTCAGAGATTGGATTAAACAATATACTGATCTGTTCCCGAGTCCGTTTATTCACATTGGCTTTGACGAAACATGGGAAACCGAACGCCTCGTAATCGCCGACTCAACAATTAAGCCAAGAGAACTCTATATCAAACAATTAACATTCGTCACCAATACACTGCGCGAATACGGTAAAACGGTGATGGCATGGACCGACATTACATATAATTATCCCGAAATAATAGAGAAATTTCCAAAAGATTTAATCCCGGTAATCTGGGAATACTCCGATGAACCTGGTTCGGTTTCAAAATGGCTTAATCCTATTCAGAAGAATAAAATGCCTTTCTTTATTCAATCAGCAGTTGACAACTGGGGAAATGTATATACGGCCACAGATTATACATTTGATAATATTGAAATCTGTCTCAAAGCATCCCGTGAGGAGAAAGCGCTGGGATATATCACATCGGTCTGGACTGATCCTGTCCAAACCCTTCAACGAAACTCATGGCTTTTCATGGCTTACGGGACTGCTGGCGCCTGGCAGAGTGACCCAATGAACAGAGGTGAGTTTATGGATAATTACTGTCAGATCATGTATCCTGCCATCTCAGTGCAAATGAAAAACGGATTTAAAAAAATGGCAGAATCTGAAGCAAATCTCGCTAAGTGTGTTGGCCGGCACACGATGACCGAGATGTGGGCAGATCCGTTCTCTGAATACCACCTTAAAAATACAAAGGAACACATCAGTGATTATACGAGCGCCAGACTTAATGCTGAACTGGCCCAGGAATATTTTATAGAAGCGCTCAGTGCCAAAACCGGCGATTCTGCCTTTATCAGGACCATGCTGGTAAACTGCCGGCTGCTTGACTACACAGCCTCAAGGTTTATCTGGGGCCGTACTATTGTTGACCGGTGGAACTGGGTTTTTAACTTTCAGAAAAATGGTAAAGAAGATTACCAGCAATATGGTGATGTCAACAGTGCAGCTCACGGACTTACTGTTGATATGATGGATTATTGCACCCAGATTAAAGAGGAGTACATTCAGGCATGGCTCTCTGAGAACATGAAATACCGGATGGGAACCATGACGGGCAGGTTTGATTCAGAATATTTACTCTGGAGAAACTGGTATACCAGATTACTCGACTACAACAAACGGAATAAAATTATCGGTTCACCCCTTAAATTCGAAGATATCTTTTTAAAATCTCATAATTAATACTCTTAAGAACAATGAAAAAACTCAGATTAGAATTTGTTTGCATGATTATGATCATTGCATTTTTTTGGAGCTGCGCTGAAAAGCAAAATGTTTTAACCGACCAGGAAAAACAAGAGGGTTGGAAACTTTTGTTCGACGGACAAAGTCTGGCAGGTTGGAAGAACTACAATGAACCTGGCATTTCAAAATGGACAGTTGAGAATGACTGTCTTGCAGCCAGTGGCACAGGGAGCGATTCCACAGGATACATTAATACTGAAAAGCAGTATGACAACTTCGAACTGAATTTCGACTGGAAAATTTCCAAAGGGGGAAACAGCGGAGTAATCTATCATGTGATGGATGGCAAAAAATTCAGAACACCTTACGTCACCGGACCAGAATACCAGGTGCTTGACGATATAAATTTCCCTATGAAGCTTGAAGACTGGCAACTGGCGGGAGCCGATTATGCCATGCACATTGCTGACCTAAAAACTAAAAAGCTCAGTCCTGTTGGTGAATGGAATACTTCAAAGCTTATTTTTGATAATGGCCATGTTGAACATTGGTTAAACGGGGCTAAAATTGTTGAATTTGAGGCATGGACTCCTGATTGGTTCAGGCTGAAAAATAGCGGAAAATGGTCGAAAATGCCTGAATATGGTCTTGCTGAAACAGGATACATTGCGTTACAGGATCATGGGAGCAAGGTATGGTACAGAAATATGAAAATCAGGGAAATTCCCAAGAAAGCGAAACCTGTAGTGAAACTTTTTAATGGTGTGGACTTGTCAAATTGGGTTGCTTACGGCACCGAAAAATGGTATGTTCAGGATAGTCTGCTAATCTGTGAAAGTGGTCCCGATAAAGGATATGGTTACCTGGCAACCCAGCAATACTATAAGGACTTTGACCTTACTGCAGATTTTAAGCAGATCACCAATGGGAACAGCGGCATTTTCTTTCGTTCTACCTGCGAAGGAACGACAATTGCAGGGTGGCAGTGCGAAATTGCCCCTCCGGGAATGGATTCAGGCGGTATTTATGAATCGTATGGACGTGGCTGGTTACACCAGATACCGGATGAAAAGGAGAATATCCTGAAAATGGGTGAATGGAATACAATGCGTGTTAAAGTTGTAGGTGCGGAGGTTACAACTTGGCTCAATGGCCAGGAAATGACCCATCTTACAGACTCCCTGATCGGAAAAGGTAATGGCCGTATCGCCCTTCAGATCCATGATGGCGGTGGAATTAAAGTGCTCTGGAAAAACCTGGTCATACAACCACTATAGTTTTAACTAATCAACTGATTGTAAGTTATTAATGGAAAAATTAAACCACAATGTTCACAAGGCTAATAGATAAAGTTCACAAATGCATTAGTTAAAATAGTTTTTGTGAACTTTTTAT
>CAIOOC010000816.1 GCA_903859795.1 uncultured Bacteroidia bacterium | reverse complement strand
TCAATGGTGATCAACTGGGATATAAACAGCCGGGAACATTCGCAGCCTGAGATGCAAAAATATTTTACCGAGTTTAAGCGTTTGCGCCCCTATTATTATTGTGATTATTTTCCGCTGACCACTACTGAAAATATGACCAAAGACAATGTATGGTTAGCTTATCAGCAAAACAGGCCTGACCTTGGAGATGGAATCATTATGGCCTTTCGGCGGAAGAATTCTGAGGAAGAGGCGATATCGGTAAAACTTCGTGGCGTAGATTCAAACAGGGATTATGAATTAATTGATCAGGACACGCAAGCCAAAACAATAGTTTCAGGTGACGCGCTTTCAAAAGGATATCGTCTTACCCTAAAAAATAAACCCGGTTCGCTTTTGATCCTTTATCGGAAAACACTGTAAGAAATTTATAAACCATTACAACAGCCAATGAAACGAGCAATGAGCAATATTCTCTTCTCCAAGAGAATGACTAACCTGGCGAGTTCCATCTGGCCTTAAAAAAACAAATTATAGACAAATGAAATCAACAATTCCAATTTTACTCCTGCTGCTTATTGCCTGCTCCTGCACAGAAAATTTGCAGGTGAGGGTTACCAACTTAAAGTGTGAATATAAAAAAAATCCACTGGGTATAGATATTCTGAAACCCCGCTTTAGCTGGATTTCAGAGTCTGACCAACGTAATGTCAATCAGGCTGCCTACCAGATATTCGTTTCTTCCTCTTTGCAAAAACTGGATGAAAATGCACCAGATCTGTGGGATAGTCAAAAGACCGTATCGGATAAGTCAGGTCAGATTATTTATCAAGGCAAAACTCTGGAGAGCAATCATAAATATTTTTGGAAAGTAAAGATTTGGGACCAGAATGGAGGAACTCATACCAGCGAACCCTCCTTCCTGACAACGGGATTACTGCATGATTCTGATTGGAAAGCAAAATGGATTGGACTTGAAAAAGCTGTTGGTGACGATGATCCGACCAGACCGCATACCGTATTGACAGCTAGAATTGTGCGACATGAATTTAATTTGGCGAAAAAAGTAAAATCTGCTGCGGCATTTATCTCAGGGCTTGGGTTATTTGAAATGTATCTCAACGGAGAGAAAATAGGGGATCAGGTTCTTGCACCTGCCTTGTCGGAATACAATAAAAGAGCTTTTTACATGACCTTCGATGTAACAAAATATTTGCGGCAGGATAAAAACGCTATAGGTGTCGTACTTGGAAACGGGCGATTCTTCGCACCAAGAACAGGAAGGGCAGACCAGATAAGATCCTTTGGCTTTCCTAAAGTAATCTGCCAGTTGGAAGTTGAATATGAGGATGGGACCTTCCAGTCAATAACCACTGACGAAACCTGGAAGCTGACAACAAATGGCCCGGTACGCAAAAACAATGAATACGACGGAGAGTATTACGATGCACGGATGGAGTTTCCAGGCTGGAACAAAATCAACTTTGACGATTCCAAATGGATCAATGCAGAGCCGGTAATCAAACCATGCGAGAAGTTAGTTTCACAGCCCATTGACCCTATTAAAATCGTGGATCAGATTACCCCTGTTTCGGTGAAGGAGATTAAAACGGGGACCGTTATATTTGATATGGGTCAGAATATGGTGGGATGGGCAGAAATATCGGTAAAGGGAAAGAAGGGTGACAAAGTGACGCTGAGATTTTCAGAAACCTTAAACCCTGACGGGACCCTTTTCATGGCAAATATACGTAGCGCAGAAGTCACCGACACCTATGTCCTTAAAGGCGAAGGGGAAGAAAAGTGGGAGCCACGGTTTACCTATCACGGATTCCGGTATGTTGAGGTGAAGGGCTATCCCGGAGTTCCGACAATTGCTTCGTTAAGAGGGAAAGTTGTCAACGATGCAATTGAAGTTACCGGCTCATTCACCTGTTCAAATCCGTTGATTAACAGTATTTATAAAAATGCATTCTGGGGTATTCGGGGTAACTACAGAAGTATGCCGACTGATTGCCCTCAAAGAGATGAACGTCAGGGCTGGCTTGGCGACAGGTCGGCCGAATGTACCGGCGAGAGTTATATCTTTGATATTTCCAAACTTTATAACAAATGGGTTACAGACATTAATGATGCACAGCTGGCAAGCGGAAGCCTTCCTGATGTTGCCCCTTCATTTTGGCCAATTTACAGTGATAATACCACATGGCCCGGAACTTTCCTTTTCGCTTCCGATATGCTTTATACCCAATTTGGAGATAAAAGGACCATCGAAATTAATTACCCGGCGATGCAAAAGTGGATTCAGCATATGAACTCATTCATGAGAAACGGGACAATGCCAAAAGACACTTACGGAGATTGGTGCGTTCCTCCTGAAGACCTTAAGCTTATAAATTCAAGTGATCCGACAAGAATTACAAGCTCCGAATTTATTGGAAC
>CAIOOC010000815.1 GCA_903859795.1 uncultured Bacteroidia bacterium | reverse complement strand
CTCAACATGAAGCGGACTGATCGTTTTTGCCCAACTATTCAAAAGCCAGATCGTTCGTTGGAAAAGATCTGTTATATAAAGGAGTACAACTTTCTCACCCTGATTAAGCCCCTGATCTTCAGAAAGGTGGTATTTTCTGATTTTCTCCATCAGTGGCCCCTTGTCGCTTGTTATTTTTAAAAGAATTCCTACATCAAACTCATCATTAGACTTTGTTGCTTCAAAAGCGGTAACAAAATTCACATGAAGTGACTCTGTGGAATTCTGAATCAGCTTATCCAGTCCATCAGAAAGTTGACTATCGAAGATTGTGCTAACAAAAATGAATACAGTTTCATCGATTGACTTAAGTAAAGTTTGCCTGTTTTGAAGCAAAACATAAATCTCTGAATTTGACGGAGACAGGTTAAGGTTTACGATGTTTCTTAAATACGAATCTATCTCGTTTATGATATGATTGTTTGCATTTCTGATTGCTGTGAAGTGATGAATTGAATCCGATTCTTTTTCAATCCTGATATTATCCATATACTTCGAAAAACGCTCAAAAATCCTGATTTGCTCATTTTCAACAAGGATAAGGGCTGTGCTGACATCAGAAAGCGATCGTTCAGTGATAAATTTTGTTTCTGATAAATCTTCCTCATCGGTTGGAGGACTAAATTTAACGAGGAGTTTATGGATTGGGTTATATAGAAACGATAAAATAAGTACCGGAACCGATTTTAAAATTAAAAAAGAGAAAGCTGTCTGTTGTTCAATATTTGACCCTAAGGAGCTGACTAAATGTTTAATTAATGGTACATGGGTGCCAATTTCAACGAAAGAAATAACCACAAGTAAGACTGCTGCAATAACAGATTCTAAAACCTTAAAGATAACTATCTGCTTTGAAACGCCCTTGATATTTGACGACATCAGAAACAATGAGAGAGCCTCACCAAAATTCATACTGAAAATCATCAACATTACCTGATCAAGACCAATCAAACCGGAATGACTAATTGTCATAATCAGAACTGCAATAGTTGTTGAGGAATGGATTATAAGCCTTAAAACAGCACCAATGAGTAAAGTTATGAAATATGAATCCTTGGCATACTGGAAAATATTCCGGATAAATTCCATTTGGGCAAAGGGAGTGGATCCTGATTTAAGTTCCTGAAAACCAAAAAGGAGTAAACTTACGCCAAACAAAGCTGCATACAGACTTTCTCTTCTGCTTCCTTTATCAATTCCAAAAAAAACGCCACTAAAACAGACCAGGATTAAAATACCCAGTTTAATATTAATTGCGACAAGAAAAATCAATACCGTTGTTCCAACACTCGCCCATACGATTACCGGCAGAGCTGCTCTGACACTGATTAAACCGCCACGAACTAATCCAACAAGTATAAAAACAGTATTTGAACTACTTTGGGTTATCATTCCGGATGTGAACCCCCAAAATGCAGCCAATAGCGGATTACTTGTCCATTTGGCAATAAGAAGCCTGAACCTGTGACTGGCCAGGTTCTTCATCGAATTGCTCAATATTTTTATTCCGCTAAAAAAAAGGCCGATACCTGCACCTATTGTGGCAATTGTCTCCAACGTATTCATCGCGTCATCCGTCTGAAATATTTTGCGAAATATATTCCTAATAAACGGAATAAAATGTTACAATTTGGTGACATTATTCGGGGAGTGAACTCAAGCATGACAACAGGTAACCTACTCCTTCAGATCCGTTGGCACACAAAAACTAGCATGTTGCAATATCTTGATATACAGTCCTTCCAGGCTTGATTTTAACACGAGAAAATCATATCAACACAGATATTCGACATCTTTTCTGAAACAGAACAGGGATGCTATTTTTGAATTTCGGTTTTCGGAGTCGTTTTATGGGTGGTTTTACGTCTTGATTTGACCTCAACAGACTCAATTTCAGAATCATCATTCTTTGGATCCGGTACTTCGATATCCGGGTGTTTTATTTCTGGAATTGTTTTGCTTAATTGCTGTTCTCTAACCTTGCTATATTCTTTAAAGAATTGAGGATTTTTACTTTCATAAAGAAGAGCAAATTTATCGATCTTTTTGGCCAGAAGTTTTTTTGAATCTTTAAAAATCTGTTTCATCACAAGCCTTAACTTCTCTCTATCTTTTAAGGATCCATTGTATAAAACGACTGAACTAATAAAGCGAATATTTGCTTCTTCAATATTTTTAATCATTTCAGGTATTAATCCGTACCTTTTTTCGAATTTAAGATTGATTTTGGTATTTTCAGGATCCAGTGCAGATTTTATCTTGTTTACAAAGGTCATTGCATATCCTCCATGTTTATTTGCTATCAGCCATGTCTTCTTTGAAATCTTTATTAAATCCGTGTCGGAGCTATCCTGCAGAAATTCAGGAGTAAGGTGTTCCAATCGAAGTTGCAGATTTTTTTTCTTCTTATCTGCAGCAAAAACCTGCATAACCCTAATTACCGTCAAAGTTTTATCAATCAATTCATTTCTCAGGTCCGTCTTGCTCTTTTCTTCCGATGACAAGTCCCTGGAGAACAGTAAATTCAGATCAATTAACTTTTTGTGGTTTGAAACCAATAATTCGTAATAATCATGAAACCTTGAAACCTTATTTAAGATTTCAAGATTATTGGATAATACACCAATTACCTGAGCATTGCTCTGCAATTTCGAATTAAAATCTTTAAATTTTTCCATT
>CAIOOC010000814.1 GCA_903859795.1 uncultured Bacteroidia bacterium | reverse complement strand
TCATATCGCAAGGGTAGGAAAAGAAATTTATCTTTTGTAGATTTTCATGCTATTTTCGCAATCGTAATTTTATTTGTTTATGATCACATACCTGCAAGTCGATAATCTTTCAAAATACTGGGGAGAACTAACACTATTCGAAGGGATTAGCTTCTCTGTTACCGAAGGCCAGAAAGTGGCGATGATCGCCAAAAACGGGGCCGGGAAATCAACTCTTATGGATATAATTGCAGGTTTGGAGACACCAGATACCGGAAAATCGCAACTAATGAACCCCGGTTCAATCGGCTACCTGCGCCAAAATCCGGATCTTAATCCCGAAGATACTGTTCTCGAAGCTGCTTTTAATGCCCCCGGGGAATTAATCCAGGCGGTAAAAAATTACGAAAAGGCGCTTGAAAATCATGATCCTAAACTTTTAGACCACGCGATAGAGCGGATGAACGTACTGAATGCATGGGATTTTGAACTTCGTATCAAACAGATTCTGACACAGTTAAAAATCACAAACGTAAATCAGCAAATTAAATTTCTTTCAGGAGGGCAGAAGAAGAGGGTGGCTCTTGCACATATACTTATCAATGAACCCGATTTCCTGATCCTCGATGAACCCACCAACCACCTCGATCTGGAGATGATTGAATGGCTTGAAAAATACCTCGAGAAGGCAAAATGCACGCTCTTTATGGTTACACATGACAGGTATTTTCTTGACCGGGTTTGCAATGAGATCATTGAACTCGACGACAACAATATCTACAAATACAAGGGAAACTACTCCTATTATGTTGAGAAGCGAGAGGAGCGGATTCAGTCGCTCAATGCCGAAATAGACCGCGCAAGAAACCTGTTCCGTACTGAACTCGAATGGCTTCGCCGAATGCCTAAAGCACGAACACATAAATCGAAATACAGAACTGAGAATGCCTATAAATTACAGGAAAAAGCTTCACAATTCCGTTCTGATGATGATATTGAGCTTACCGTGCAGGGCAAGCGGCTCGGCAGTAAAATACTAAATGTCAAAAATCTCTCAAAGGCCTTTGACAAACTTGTCATACTGGATAAGTTTAGCTATAACTTCGCCCGGCTTGAAAAAATCGGTATAATCGGTAAAAATGGCAGTGGTAAGACTACTGTTTTGAATATGCTGACAGGTTCATTATCGCCCGATAGCGGGACAATCGATGTCGGAGAAACAATTAGCTTTGGTTATTACAGGCAGGACGGGATTAATTTCAAATCGGGTGACAGGGTTATCGATGTCATTAAAGAGATTGCGGAGGTCGTAGATCTTGGTAATGGAAACCGAATGACCGCTTCACAGTTCTTGACTTACTTTCTTTTCCCACCCGATACCCAATACAATTACGTTGAGAAACTGAGCGGCGGAGAAAAAAGACGACTCTATCTTTGCACTGTTCTGATGCGAAATCCAAATTTCCTGATTCTGGATGAACCAACTAATGATCTGGATATCATGACCTTGAATGTACTGGAAGATTATCTCCGTAATTTCCAGGGATGCGCCATTGTGGTATCGCACGACCGTTTCTTTATGGATAAGATCGTGGATCACCTGTTTGTATTTGAAGGTGATGGGAAAATAAAGGACTTTCCTGGAAACTATTCCGATTACAGGGACTGGCTTGAAGACCGGGAGAAGGAACAGCGCACACCCGACAAACGGGAGAAAGAACCTAAACCTAAAACTGCGAAGGAAGGGACCAGAAAATTAAGTTTCAATGAAAAACGGGAACTGGACCAACTGGAAAAGGATATCTCAATCCTTGAAGAAGAAAAAAAAGCTATTGAAAAAGCGATGGATTCAGGGATTTGCTCTTCGGATGACCTGGTTATTAAATCTCAGCGACATGGAGAAATCTCCGTTTTACTCGATGAGAAAGAGATGCGGTGGCTCGAATTGAGTGAATTAATGTAAGGGCGAATAATTATTTGCCCTTATATTAATTCACCCCAAACTGGTGATCATCAGGCAAATCAGATGTTTGGTAACTCTCGCGTTCCATTGTAAAATAACCGCCTGTTCCTTCGGAATCACGACTGTTACCAACAATTTTCCCATTCGGCAGAAGTTCCCCGACCCAGGTATCTAACTCATAAATAATATCCTCATCGCTAAAAAGAATCTCACATGAGTGTGATTTAAGATCAATTTTTGTCCCGTTAATTTTACCCGCAAATTCCTGCTTGACAATAAAAGTTTCTTCACCGTCTATTTGCTCAGAAAATCGAAGTACTCCGGTGATATGCTTTCCTTTCTGGCTAATTTCAGCATAGCCGCTGTCTTTGCCAAATCCGAAATTTTCCTCAAATCGCCATCTTCCTGTAAGGTTTGTCTTTTCGGGCATAATTCGAATATTAAATCTTATCTTATTGATTTCAAACCATAAACCATCACAAGAGGACAGTTTATGGTTCGAATTTATCTCTCCGGCTAATTCACGTACGGTGCACTATTGAGAAAATCAATACTTTTCTGTACGCTGATCAACGGTTCAAAATTATACTGTTCAACCTCAACGATTGCAAATTTGGTGCCAGCTTTTGCTCTGCTGTCATAAATTGCTTTAAAATCAATCTCACCACTTGCTCCTACCTCTTTTTCATCTTTAATATGGAGCAATTCGAATCGTTTAGGATATTTATTGAAATATTCCACCGGCTTTTGTCCCCCCTTTGTTACCCAGTAGACATCCATTTCGAACGTCACTTTTTTCGGGTCAGTATTCTTTAACATATAATCATAAACGAGTTCATTACTGTCTGTGATTTTTGTAAACTCATGGTTATGATTATGGTATCCAAAGCGAATTCCCTTTGCATTACATTTTTCGCCAATGGCATTAAAATATTCGCATGTTTTTTTGATTGACTCAAGGTTCTTGTAGGGATATTCTCCCATCGATGGTTTAATGATAAATAGGCATCCGGCCTTTTTATGGGCGTCAATTGCAGTATCCCACCATTTCATTGCGGCATCCCACGAAGCCTGATCACCTGTATAATTTGGACCTGCATGTGAACTGATTAATTTCATTCCGTTGGCTTCAATCAGAGTTTTAAATGCTTCCGGCTCCATTCCGTAAAATTTGCCATTGTCAAAACCGGCAGCCTCCAGGGAGGTGAATCCCATTTTCCCCATCTTTTCGATCGTACCTTTCACATCCTTCTTAAGATCATCGCGAAGCGAGTACATCTGAAGAGCGATCTGTTTCTTCCCTTTGGCATCTCCTGTCTGTGTAAAGCCAACAATAAAACTTGTCATTAATACAAACACCATTAATGACTTAATCAAAAAATTTTTCATGCGGTTCTGAATTTTAAATTAAGTTGTATAACTATTTTTTCACTTTGAACTAATAGGGCAAATTTAGAGTTATAATCGGTTAAAAAAAATCCGTGCTTTTCTTTTTCATTAATTTTCACTTTTATTTAATTAAGTTTAACCCTTTGTTCAAGACAACTCGACAAGCATAAATCTAAAGTTAAAGATTATGAGAACCGACCATTTAACCTGGATAGGAGTTTGGATATTAATCTCTTTATCAACACTTCAGGCTAAAGAGCCGGAGAAGAAACCATCCGACGACTCCAAACTTCCCAATATAGTTCTGATACTTACCGACGATCTGGGTTATGGTGATTTAAACTGCTATGGTGCAACACGGTATACGACTCCTAATCTGGACAGGCTTGCTGCCGGCGGAATGAGATTCACAAATTTCTATGTCTCGCAAGCCGTATGCAGTGCCTCCCGGGCAGCACTAATGACAGGCTGTTATTCAAACCGGATCGGAATTGGAGGCGCCTTATTCCCTACCTCCAAAATCGGACTTAATCCGCAGGAAGAGACAGTTGCAGAGGTACTTAAAAAGAAAAATTACAAATGTGGAATATTTGGAAAGTGGCATTTGGGGTACCAGAAAAAGTTTCTCCCACTACAGCAGGGATTTGATGAATATCTCGGATTGCCTTACTCCAACGACATGTGGAAATACAATCTTGACGGTTCGGTAGTTACCCCTGAGCAAAACAAAAACAAAGCCGGCTTCCCCCCTCTCCCACTGATTGACGGAGATAATATGGTTATGGAGATCAAAACAATGGAGGACCAGGCAACCCTGACAACAAGATACACTGATCGCGCGGTGACATTTATCAATAAACACAAAAATGAACCTTTCTTCCTATATCTTCCCCATTCAATGCCTCATATTCCAATTGCAGTCTCCGGCAAATATAAAGGGAAGAGCGATCAGGGGCTTTATGGTGATGTGGTTATGGAGATAGACTGGTCTGTTGGACAGATCCAGGAGGCACTTAAGAAAAACGGTATCGCAGAAAATACCATAATCATTTTTACCTCTGACAATGGCCCATGGTTAAATTTCGGAAATCATGCAGGCTCAGCCGGCGCACTCCGTGAAGGAAAAGGGACAAGCTGGGAAGGTGGTCAGCGGGTACCATGTATCATGAAATGGCCTGGACATATTCCCGAAGGTCAGGTATGCAATAAAATAGCGTCAACAATTGATATTCTCCCTACCTTAGCCAATATTTCAGGTGCCCCGTTACCCAAACTTAAAATTGATGGAGTAAATATTCTACCGCTGATGGAAGGAAACCCGCAGGCCAATCCACGTGAAGTCTTTTTTTATTATTATAATTCAAATTGTTTGGAAGCGGTGCGAAAGAACCAATGGAAACTTGTATTCCCCCACAATTCGCAGACCTACGAAGGTTTTGCCCCCGGCAACGATGGCATTGCAGGTAAAACCGGAAACATCCGTGTTGGATTGTCTCTTTTTGATCTCCGCCGTGATCCCGGGGAACGTTACGATGTGAAAGATTTGTATCCCGACGTGGTATCAGAGCTTAATAAAATTGCCGATGACGCAAGAGCTGACCTCGGTGATGGAATACTAAATATCAAAGGTGCCAACGTCAGGGAACCGGGAATTGAAGATAAGTAAACTTAAGGGTTTTGAAGGATCTGTTGTTCATCCGGATTTTAAAGTATGAATATTTCTAAATATAAGTAATATGAAAATAATCAGAATCGGAATTACTCTTGTCCTGGGCTTTGCGGGATTTATTCCGGAATGTGTCGCAAAGATACCTGATCAAACGCGCCCGAACATTATTTTTATAATGAGTGATGACCATGGATATCAGGCAATAAGCGCTTATGGATCGGGACTGAATTCAACACCAAATATTGACAGGCTGGCAAAAGAGGGGGCAATCTTTTCCAGAGCATTTGTGACCAATTCACTCTGCGCACCAAGCCGGGCAGTAATGCTTACGGGTAAATACAGCCATATCAACGGGAAAGTCGACAATGAGGGCGGCTTTAACTGGAACCAGATGAGTTTTCCCAAGCTTCTTCAGCAAAACGGCTATCAGACAGCCCTGATCGGAAAGATCCATCTTGACGGTCTCCCCCAGGGATTCGACTATTCGAATGTCTTGCCGGGACAGGGAGAATATTACAATCCCGATTTTATTGAGAACGGTGTCCGAAAACAGGTTCCTGGTTATGTCACCACCCTAACCACAAAATATGCGCTCGACTGGCTCGAAAATAAGCGGGATAAATCGAAACCCTTTTGTCTGCTCTATCACCAAAAAGCCCCTCACCGTAACTGGCTGCCCGAAGAAAAATATTTAAATCTGTACGAGGATCGCGACTTCCCGTTTCCAGATAATTTCTTTGATGACTTTACCAGCAGAGGCACGGCTGCTCACACCCAGGAGATGGGAATCGTGAAAGATATGATGTGGGGTCACGATATGAAGTTCGAGAACGATCCGTACACAGGAAAGGCAACAAACTTTATGGCTGATATCCTGCGAATGGATGAACAACAGCGTAATGCCTGGCGATCAGCCTATGATGCAAAAAACGAGGAATTCAGAAAAGCAAAGCTGACTGGAAAGGATCTTGCCAAATGGAAATACCAGCGCTATCTACGCGATTACCTTAAATGTATCCAATCCATTGACGATGGGGTGGGTGAAGTGCTTGATTATCTGGATAAAAGCGGATTAACGCAAAATACAATTGTGGTATATACTTCTGATCAGGGATTCTACCTGGGCGAACATGGATGGTTTGACAAGCGTTTTATGTACGAAGAATCGTTTCGTACACCTCTGCTAATCAGGTATCCCAGGGAGATAAAACCCGGAACAGTTATCAACCAAATGGTTATGAATCTTGATTATGCCCCTACGTTCTTAAGCTATGCCGGGGTAAATGAACAAAAAGAGATCCAGGGGGAATCGTTCAGACAGGTAGTCTCCGGCAAATCTGCAATATGGAGAGATGCAATCTATTACCACTATTTTGAATATCCGGGTGTTCATGCAGTAAAACGGCATTACGGGGTCAGGACCGAACGCTATAAACTTATTCATTTCTACTACGATATTGACGAATGGGAATTGTATGATCTGGAAAAAGATCCTCACGAAATGAAGAATGTTTATGACGATCCGGTCTATAACGGGATCAGAACTGATCTCTATAATAGACTGAAAGCTCTTCGCACTAAATATAAAGATTCAGATGAAGTTATGCAGCAGTTTCTACCAAAGAAAAAGAAAGAACCGCTGTGAAAATTTGTTCTAAAATAAGAGAAATATGATTACAATCTTTGGAAAAGAAACCTGTATATTGGAGGATTAAATATTAACCGAAAAATTTTAACTAAAATTACAATTCAAGTGAAGAAAATCAGCAGTTATTTGAAAATGACAGCCATTATGATTCTGTTTAGTAGTTTATCTACTTCTGTTTTCGGTAAAAACGAAGTAACACAACTAGTTTGTGAATACAAAACTGATCCGATAGGAATCGATATTGCCAGGCCGCGTCTAAGTTGGCAGATTAGCTCTGCCGAAAATGGGGTAATGCAATCGGCCTATGAAGTACGTGCAGCAGCCTCATCCGAAAAACTTAATTCGGGTAACCTGGTCTGGTCCAGTGGCAAGATAAATAGTTCCCAGTCAGTTAACCTGGTGTATGGAGGTCCTGAATTACTTTCGACCCAGCGAATCTATTGGCAGGTTCGGGTGTGGGACAGCAAGGATAAAGCGACTGCCTGGAGTGCACCGGCCTTTTGGGAAATGGGTATCCTAAAACCATCAGAATGGAAAGGAAGCTGGATCACATTCGGTAATGCGAAAGAGGTAAAAGAGTCTCTGCCATCTCAATATTTCAGAAAAGAGTTTGCTCTTGTTAAAAAAGTCAAATCTGCCCGGGTGTACGCAACATCTCTGGGATTTTATGAGCTGCACCTCAACGGATCAAAAGTATCGTCCGATCTGTTTACACCCGGTTGGACCAGTTTTAATAAACGATTGCAATACCAGACCTATGATGTTACTGCAATGTTAAAAGAGAAAAATGCCCTTGGAGTTGTACTTGCAGATGGCTGGTACAGGGGAAACCTGGGATGGTCAAAAAAAGGAGCCTATTACGGCAATCAGCTTGCCTTGTTGCTTGAGTTGCATGTAACTTACACCGATGGCTCTACAGAAACAATTGGTTCAGATACCAGCTGGAAAGCTACAACAAGCGGCCCGATCTTAGGATCCGATATTTACAATGGCGAAACACACGATGCCCGTCTTGAACTTACCGGCTGGGATCAGACCGGTTACGATAATGGGAAATGGAGTAATTCGATTTCGTATAAACAATCCAATGACATCCTGATCGCACCCCAGGGTGTACCGGTAAAGGCGATCCAGGAGATCAAACCCATCAAACAGTTTGTCACTCCCAAGGGGGAGCTTGTTTATGACATGGGGCAGAATATGGTTGGCTGGATCAGGCTAAAAGTAGCGGGGAAAAAAGGTGATCAGGTAACCCTTAAATTTGCAGAAGTCCTTGATAAAGAAGGAAATGTTTACTTCGAAAATCTTCGGGGGGCCAAAGCGACAGATGTTTTTATCCTAAACGGGGCCGAAACTGAAACTTTGGAACCCCATTTTACCTTCCATGGATTCAGGTTTCTTAAAATCGAAGGGCTATCAGCTCCTCTCGCTATTGATCAGATCACCGGAGTAGTAATCCATTCAGATATGAAACCTACAGGTAAGTTTAGCTGTTCAGACACTTTGATAAACAAGCTTCAACACAATATCCAATGGGGTCAGAAAGGTAACTTTGTCGATGTCCCTACCGATTGTCCTCAGCGTGACGAACGCCTTGGATGGACAGGTGATGCGCAGGTTTTCAGCATGACTGCAGCCTTTAACTTCAATGTTGCCGCATTTTATACCAAATGGATGGGTGATTTCACGGCCGATCAGCTTCCAAATGGCAAAGTCCCCCACGTGATCCCTGATGTTCTACATGGCGAGGGTGGTGCTACCGCCTGGGCCGATGCCTCTGTGATTGTTCCATGGACAGTTTATCTTTCTTATGGCGACACAAGAATCCTGGAAGCGCAGTATCCAAATATGAAAGCATGGATAGGCTATATGACGAGCAGGGCTCAGGCAGATCATCTTTGGATCGGTGATCCCCATTTTGGCGACTGGCTTGCATTTGCAACTACAAATTCAGATTATCCGGGTGCTACAACCGAAAAGGATTTAATTGCCACAGCCTATTATTATCACTCAACCATTTTATTAAGCAAGATTGCATCCATTATCGGCCAAAAAGAGGATGCTGAGAAATATAAAACGCTTGCTACCGGTATTAAGGAGTCTTTTAACAAGGAGTTTGTGACCCCCAATGGAAGATTGGTATCTCATACCCAAACCGCTTACGCACTGGCACTCTCATTTGATCTCCTGTCTCCCGAAACTGCGGCAAAGGCTGCTGTTTACTGTGCTAAAGATGTTGAGAAATTTAAACACCTTACTACTGGTTTTGTTGGAGCTCCGTTGTTGTGCAAAACACTTTCCGCGATCGGTCGCGATGATCTTGCTTTTATGCTACTCAACAATAAAAAATACCCTTCATGGTTATATCCAGTGTTGCAGGGCGCTACTACGATCTGGGAACGTTGGGATGGACAGAAACCAGATGGAACTTTTCAGGATAAAGGGATGAACAGCTTCAACCATTATGCATATGGTGCCATCGGGGAATGGCTTTACCAGCACGTAGCGGGAATCGCAATTAATGAATTTCATCCGGGGTATAAGCATTTCTTTCTTGCTCCGCATCCTGGTGGCGGACTACAAAATGCAAATGCAGAGATAATTACGCTTTATGGGAAAGTCTCCTCATCGTGGAAATTTGAAAATGAGAATTTCGTTTACGAGGTTATTATTCCTTCAAACACCAATGCCACTGTATGTTTGCCACTTGCCAAAGCACAACAGGTTACTCAGGACGGGTTGCCGGTAAAAGCCGGATTTGTACAGAATTCCAATGAGCTCAAGATCACACTGGGTAGCGGGAGATATGTCTTCTCTTATCCTGCAAAGGAACTTTTAGCGGCTGTTGCAGTGGTTACTCAAAAAAGCAAATGAAAAGAATAAAGGAATTAAGGAATGATCGAATAAAGAATGAAAGGTCGCATAATCTGCGGCCTTTCATTTACAAGAATAGTTTTAAGGAATCTAAGATTGAGTATTTCCAATCCTTCAGTGGCAGTTTAAAATTTTCAGTGAATTTCTAAATAAAAAGTATGGGGATACCAATTTCTATTTTCACAGTTAAAAAAAACCTTTATATTTGCATCCGCTTAACGGGGGATACAATTGTTAAATAACATTGAATAAATAGGATTGTTGAGGAGCCAGTTAGGATAGAAAAATGCGGGAATAGCTCAGTTGGTAGAGCACGACCTTGCCAAGGTCGGGGTCGCGAGTCCGAGTCTCGTTTCCCGCTCAGAATTTCAAATTCGTTCTTTTAGGGTAATTACAATGCGGGAATAGCTCAGTTGGTAGAGCACGACCTTGCCAAGGTCGGGGTCGCGAGTCCGAGTCTCGTTTCCCGCTCATCGTAATGCCCAGGTGGTGGAATGGTAGACACGTTGGACTTAAAATCCAATGGCCATT
>CAIOOC010000813.1 GCA_903859795.1 uncultured Bacteroidia bacterium | reverse complement strand
TATTTGTCCACCACATATATGAATAATCTTTTTGATTTTCAAAAGATTTATGCGGAACAGCTTGTGCCTGGATAAACTTTCCGGCAAGCAGCAGAATCACCAGCAAGATGAGACTTCTTATTTTTTGCGACTTTTCAATTATTTTCATAACGTTATATACTTCAGATTTGCAACTACATTCAGGAATCATTAATACTTATTCGGGTTATCGGTTGTTCTTCCGACCCTCCGCCGAAAAGGGTGGAACCCCAAAGGGAAATAATTATTACAAAATCAAACTTAAAATGACAATTCGCTAAAACACATGAAGCGTCATTCAAAAAATCCCGAATAACACCAGTTACTCGGGATTTTCAAATAATTTCAATTAACTAATATCCCGGATTTTCAACTAGATTATTGTTGGCGCCAGTTCTTTTCAAACTGATCGGGAAATAGTAGTTCTGATCATTAAACTTGGAAGGTATACCATCGATATTATCAAGCACTTGCAATTTATATTTTCGAGTAGTATAGTCAAGGATATACCGTAATCCGGAAAATGTACCTGTTAATGACGTTTTGGCTGTTCTCCAGCGACGTAAATCCCAGTAGCGATGACCTTCAAAAGCCAATTCAACTTTGCGTTCATGACGAATTTTTTCACGATTAACAGATGTCAATGCAGCAATTCCTGCCCTGGATCTGATCTGATTAACAGCATTAAGCGCATCGCCTGATTTACCCAATTCAAAGGCAGCTTCGGCAAAATTCAACAACACTTCAGCATACCGGAATACTATGTAATCAGTACCCGAATTCGACCAGGAAGTACCAATACCGACTTGTTCATCCAGAAGTTTCATGACACCAAATCCTGTACCGAAATCTCCTCCACCCCACAAATTCTGAGTACCCCATGCGGCAACACCTTGATATGCATCTGATCCACTATCCAAAATCGTACCATCGGGCTTTATAAGTCCTTTGTGAAAGTCAACCATTCCGCCTCTCCATGGGGTTTCCATGGTATAAAGTGTAGCAAAAAACCGAGGATCCTTTTTCCCCCATAACTCATCTATACTCCAAAATCCTTGCTGAATTGCATTCCGGTCGAGTTTCCCCGGAGTTCCATCTTTATATTCAAATTCTTCGGCCATTTCCAGGTAGGGTTCGTTCCCCATACCCCCATTCCATGGATGAGGTTTTGGCCGTTGAACAAAATCGTAATCCCATGTGGCGCCACCACTTGAAAGTGCATCAACAAAATTATGCTGTTTTGCAAAGATCACTTCGCTGTTTTTCTTTACCATAAAGATATTTCTGAAGTTCATCACTTTATCCGCATCGTTGTTGTATAGCTGATAAATCCCTGAATTAATTACCTGTACAGATGCGTCATAAGCTTTCTGGTAATAGGAATTTACCTCACTTTGAGGAATTCCTAGCTTGCCATTTAGCTGAACAGTACCAAATTGTGCAATACTACCAGCATACAGTGCAGCACGTGATTTTAATGTTAATGCAGCCCACTTTGATGGACGTCCGATGGTCTGATCTACAGGAAGATCATTCGCAATCGCATCCATTTCAGAAATAATAAAATCATAGATTTCCCGTTCCGAATTCCGTGCTGGATACAGTTCGTCTTTTGGATCATCCAATTTTTGTTGTTTCGTAATTAATGGAACGCCACCATAGCGCTTCACCATTGCGAAATAGTTAAATGCTCTCAAGAAACGGGCTTCTGCCATTCTCTTTTTTGCAAGAGCAGCATCAATAGGCGAATTGGGTACCCGTTCAATAAACTGATTCAAATTCCTGATAATGTAATACGGATATTCCCACCATTCCAAAAGTCCGCCATTGACGCTCAATCCTCCTATCTTATATCCAAAAACATCAACGATTGCCCATCCAGCTTTCCCTTCATCGGCAATGTTGTTAATTACCAATGGGCCATAACCCTGCTCACTTGGATAAAGATCGTTTGGATCCCATACCCCACCTACTACTGGTGAACCGACACCCCAGCTTGGAATATAAGTTGCAGCTTCTTGTACCATAACGGTAGTTAAACTGTATTGCATAGTCAAAAAAGCATCGATTAGTGTAGGATCACTCCAAACCGTTGCATCTGTAATAAGATTTTTGGGCTGTTTATCTAAAATGTAATCCTGGCAAGAAGTAACAACCAGAGATGCCATTAATAATAAATATATTAGTTTTTTCATAACTTTTAATGATTTTATTTACTGTTAAAAGGACATATTCAAGCCTAAACTAATTGTACGCTGTTGTGGATAAACCATAATGGAACCTGACACAGTTTCTGGATCCACCCCATATTTATTGAGTGTACTTAAAGTCATTAAATTGGTTCCTGCAACATACACCCTAAGTTTGCTAATTCCAGCTTTATCAAGTAAGCTTTTGGGCACTTCGTAGCCGAATGAGGCTGTTTTTAAACGCAGGTAAGATGTTGATTTATATCGGTAATCTGAGGTATAAAAATTAGTACCTGCTCCCCCCAGACGAGGAACCAAAGCATTGGCATTATTATTTTTTTCTGTCCAACGCAAGTCATATTCAACGCTATTCGGATACTGCTGTAAATTGATGAAGGTATTATATCCAAAAGCACCCTGAAACAATCCGTTAAAATCAAAATTCTTATACCTCAACAAAAAGTTCATTCCGTACATCCAATGGGGCATTGTACCTTTCCCGATATCTTTCTGGTCTTTCCAGTCCAATTTTTTATCTCCATTCAAATCCTTGTATTTCACATCACCTGGCCGAAGTGAAGAGTTGCCTCCTAAATCGGAATAAACATAGTCCAGCGCCGTGATTTCATCCTGAGTTTTGAATAAACCATCTGACACATAACCCATTGTACGATCTGTCCATTGTCCTGAATGTTGATACACTCTTTTCTGATCGGGATCAGCAAATTCGGGTTCCTCATAATGGTTCCATTTGGAACGCGACCAAGAAATATTGCCACTGATATCATAAGTAAAGTCTCCAATGGTTTTACTGGTTCCCAAAACCAATTCAAAACCACGGTCATTTAAACTATTTAGATTTTCGGGTGGAAGTGACGATCCAAAAGTGGATGGTAACGATGTAATACGAGTAGCAGGAATTCCATTCCTTTCACGATAAAATGCATCACCTGTCCCATATATTTTTTTATTCAAAATAGAAAAATCAAGACCGGCATTATAAATAGTCATTTTTTCCCAGGTCAAATTAGGATTGGCCAAGCCAGTACTATATATGCTAGGTTGAGCTACATCATCTAAAATCGTAGATCCTCTTAGTGAATAACCAGATAAGTATTGAAAATTTCCCACTGCATCGTTCCCAGATTGTCCATAACTGGTTCGCAATTTCAAATTATCCAGTGCCCTTATTCCTTTCATGAAGTTTTCCTGTGAGATTACCCAACCCAAAGATACGCTTGGGAAATACCCCCATCGGTTTTCTTTGGGAAACTTAGCCGACGCATCGGCACGCATGATCGTCTCCAACAAATAGCGATCCTTAAAGCTGTAATTTGCTCTTCCGACGTAACTTACACGCCCCATCTCACTGGCTGATCC
Organism: uncultured Bacteroidia bacterium; assembly: GCA_903859795.1. Classification (GTDB taxonomy): domain Bacteria; phylum Bacteroidota; class Bacteroidia; order Bacteroidales; family Prolixibacteraceae; genus JAAFHB01. The sequence goes on along the minus strand of CAIOOC010000813.1, from coordinate 300 downwards.
ATCGTTTCCCATCCCCGTAGTGCTACCTATAAACATTTGATCAATGGCAGGCGTGAGAAGATTAGAACGGAATGCACTTAAACTGTTGGCGTGATAGTCCATTCCCTCAAAAAGAGCCAATGCCGAAACCCGGTGAATCTTATTAAATGTATGATCGTAGTTTAGTGAATACTGTTGGGTAAGCGCTGTTGATTTGCCAAATCCTTCGCTAAGATTACTCATATTAAAACTTGCAGCAACACTATAAGTTTGGTTCGCAGGATTATAAGTGTAAAAATTTATAGGTTTATTAAAATTTTT
>CAIOOC010000812.1 GCA_903859795.1 uncultured Bacteroidia bacterium | reverse complement strand
TTCTTCTGATAAGATTATCATCCTTGATGGAGAAAAACTTCTCACAGATAAAGATCTGGTAGTAAATGTAAGAAACGAAAACTAATTTGAAATTATTAATATTAATTTAAAACTCAACACTATGAAATGGTTTATTAACTTGAAAATCCGCTCAAAAATGTTCCTCTCATTAGGAATATTATTTGCATTAGCTGTAATTACGATCGGTCTGGCAATTTTGACAATATCTGAAATATCCGATTCTCAAAAAACAATAAATGAGGTTAATGTTGTTGCTCTTGAAAATATGTATAAGATAGAATCAGGACTGAAAGATAATCGTGAATATATCCATGAGATGACAGATTCAAAAGATGCTGTTGCATTTCAAAAATTGCAAAAAAAGATTGATGATGAAGAAGCCAACATAAATACACTTTTGTCAGAATCAATGAAGTTGAATACAAATGACACTGCCGGAACCCGTTTATTAAAAAGGTTTGAAACCAACTGGCTCGTTTATACAAAACAGACAGGTGAGGAAATAAAATTATTAAACACGGGCAAAATAGTAGAAGCTAAATCAGTGGGGGATGAAATTCACAAAGATTTATTTGAGAATCTTACAGCAGAAATTTTGGCAGTTGCAAATCATATAAAAAGTAAAAATGATTCAATATATCAATCGAACCAAAAACAAATTACACAATTGTACTACATTGCAGTGGGCTTAGGTTCTTTAGACCTGCTTGATATTATAGCCATTTTATGGGCAATTATTTCTTTAATTGCAGTTCCATTGAAAAAAATCACGTCACTCACAGAAAAAGTTGCAGATGGCGAATTCAATGTAGCTGTTGAAACTGTTGACAGAAAAGATGAGATAGGCATACTGATGAGAACCTTTCAGAAAATGGCAGAAAATCTGAGGAGGATGACAATGGATACGAAAGATGCCGTTAATCTTCTCAGCACTTCTGCAAGCGAAATTCTTGCATCCACAGCACAACTGGCATCGGGAGCCACCGAAACTTCTTCGGCTATAACCGAGACCACTACCACAGTGGAAGAAGTGAAACAAACCTCACAGCTTGCTACACAAAAAGCCAAAATGGTTTCCGACACTGCCAGCAATGCTTCGCAGATCTCTGTTGGCGGAAAAAAATCAGTAGAAGAAACCATGATCATCATGAACAATATTCATGAACAAATGGAACTAGTTGCCGAAACCATTGTCAGGCTGAGCGAGCAGAGCCAGTCAATAGGTGAAATAGCAGCGACAGTGAATGATCTGGCTGAACAGTCGAATCTGCTAGCAGTGAATGCAGCCATAGAAGCGGCAAAAGCAGGTGAACAGGGAAAAGGCTTTGCCGTGGTGGCACAGGAAGTGAAAAGCCTTGCTGAGCAATCAAAACAGGCTACAACTCAGGTGAGATTAATATTAAATGACGTTCAGAAATCAATCAGTGCAGCGGTAATGGCAACCGAACAGGGAAGCAAAGCCGTGGAATCGGGTGTTAAACAATCGAAAGAAACAGGTGAGGCAATCAATAATGTGATGTCGTCTATTTCAGAAACATCACAGGCTGCCATACAGATTCTGGCAACAACCCAGCAACAAATTGTCGGGATGAACCAGGTGGCACAGGCAATGGAGAATATCAATCAGGCAAGTATTCAAAGTTTGTCGAGCACCAAACAGGTTGAGATG
>CAIOOC010000811.1 GCA_903859795.1 uncultured Bacteroidia bacterium | reverse complement strand
TACATATTTTGAAGGAAGATTGAACCCGGGTGTCATTTTTGCTTCACCTGTATTGCAACCACCGAGCAGTTGGCATGACCTGAGTAATGCCGGTCCTGCAGCCCGGTGAATGGCGCCATCCACACCTCCACCACCCAACAGGGATGAATTTGCTGCATTTACGATGGCATCAACATGTACCTTAGTAATGTCACCTTTAATGATTTCGATTTTCCCCATTTTCTGATGCAAATCGTTATACACTTCTGGAAGGCATAGTAAAATAGAAGGTACTTCCTTTCCCCTCCTGACTAATAACGCGGATCTTCCCTCCGTTTTTTTCGACAAAATCCTTACAAATAATCAACCCAAGACCGGTGCTGTTTTCACCATCAGTCCCTTTTCTGCTCGTATTTACATCCAATTGGAAAAGTCCGTCCAGCATCTCTTTATTCATTCCGATTCCATCATCTCTGATAGCAATTTCAGTAAATTCATTTTCATTAATCGTGGCTGAAAGATCTATTTTCCCTCCTCTTGGGGTGAATTTCACACTATTTGAGACCAGGTTACGGAGAATTGTTTGTAACATATGCATGTCTGCAAACACATTAATATCGTCTGAGATCAAACAGCTAATCTCAATTTTTTTACTTTGTGCCATTTGCATCACCATGCCAATACTATCCGTAATAACCGGATTTAATGACATTAATTCCGGGTTAAAGGCGGTACGGTTTTGTTGCATGGAAGACCATTGAAGCAGGTTTTCGAGCAGGCGATAGAGTTTGTTGGCAGAATCCTTCATACTTACAGCAATCGTCTGGATCTCCTCCAGCGTCATCGTGTGCAGGTCTTCGGCCATCATTTGGGTTAATCCCAGAAAGCCGTTGAAAGGACTTCGCAGATCATGGGCAATAATCGAAAAGAACTTGTCTTTTGCTGCATTAAGTCTTTGAAGTTCTTCATTTTTAGCTTTGATTTCCTCTTCTGCATATTTACGTTCGGTAATATCACGCCCGTATCCAAGTAATCCGGTAATCTGCCCTTCATTATTAAACATAGGTATTTTCGAAGTGAGCAACCACTTGATCTCACCTTTTGTATCTATCAGGTATTCCTCTACATTAAGTAATGGTTTTCTGGTTTGAATCACAGAATTGTCTACCTCAAAGAATTTATCTGCAATTTCCTTTGGGTAAAAATCAAAATCGTTCTTCCCTATAACTTCTGCCTCTGATTTGGCACCCATGTACTTCAGGTCTGTTAAATTGGCAAGAGTTTTTCGGCACTCCAGATCCAGGCAATAGATCGAATCCGGAATATTATCAATTAAAGTGCGTAGCAATAATCGCTCATCCTTCAGCGCTACCTCTATCTGTTTGCGATTGGTAATATCACTTACACTCCCGATCAGCGCCGCAGGTTGATTCTGACTATCCCGTATTATTGTGTATTTATCATTGAGCCATCTGTAATGGCCGTCTTTATGCCTGAAGCGGTATTCGAGCTGATAGGAAGCAGGAGAAGCATCTATCATTGATTGGGCCAGAGTGCGGTTAACTTCAGTTATATCATCAGGATGGAAAAATCCAAGAATCGTTTTTATTGGCATATTCTTCATTTCGTCAGGCGAATATCCCGAAATCCTCGTGTAAGCAGGACTAAGATATTCATAACTGTGGGTTTTCAGGTTCCGTTTATAAGATGCATCAGATGAATTCTCCAGCACCTCCCTGATCCGTTCTTCACTTTCCCTAAACCCAATTGTTAATTCAATTGCTATCTGCTTCGCCCTTACCCGGGTGTTCAGCAAGGATAGTGATAATAAAAATATTAATACGCTTACCAGAGTACCACCTGACAGAACAAGTTTATCAAGGTTCTGGAAATAGGAAATCTGATGGTTTGGTTGGGAAAAAAGGAGTAGCCATTTCTTAACATTAGGCTTAATTTTCATTGTATCTGTCAGGAATGGTGAGTTGCTGATTATTTGGGGAGCACCTTTCTGGCTGTCGTACAAAAGCCTGTCGGGAGAAATATACTCATCATACAATTGCAATCGAATTCTTGTGTACCTTTCAGTGTTCCAATGGCCCAGAAGACCGTCAATCAGATCGTCTAGATGATACGGAGTATAAACCCATCCGATTATGGCAGCTCTGCGTTGTTCAACAGTCTTTACTGGCATTCCGTTTCGATAGACCGGCAAATACATTAATGCACCCGGTTGACTATCGCCAGGTGCATTTTGCAGAAGCCTAACCTTACCTGAAAGAACAGCAATATCAGAATCACGCGATAATTCCATTGCTTTTCTTCTTACCGAGTCGGAATACATATCATAGCCAAAAGCCCGAATGTTGGTGACCGAAAAAGGTTCAAGATAAATTATCGAAGTATAAATTGGTCTGTCCCCAACAGGTTTTATTAAATAGTCCGGGAATCCTTCATTTCGTATTTTCTGAATATGGCGTTCCAGTTGATTTTTATGAATTATAATCGAAAATCCAATTCCTTGAATACCAGGTAAATATTTTTCATATTTTGAACGTTCACAGAATGTTTTCCATCCCAGCCGGGTAACGCTATCTGAAGCGGCAAAAAGTGCTGAGCCGGTTTCCAGAAGTTGGGCACAGGCACGAAGTCGGTTTGCAGTCTTTATTTTGATTTCGTTGCAGTTCAGGTCAAAATTTTGCTTTAAATCACTTTTAACTTTTTTATGCGCATAATATGTAGCTGTCCCTGTCAGAACTAGTCCGAGAATTAAAATATAAAGGGCTTTTAAAGCAATTTTTGAAGTTGTCCGGGAGAAAAGAAACTGAAAATTACTTTTAATTGACGTATTCATTCAGCTTAAAATATTTTCGCAATATAGCAATTAATTTTTCTTTCTGAACAGGTTTTGACAGATGATCGTTACACCCTGATTCAATTGCTTTTTCCTTGTCGCTGTTTAATGCATAAGCTGTTTGTGCTATAATGATAACGACAGAGTTAAATTGTCGTATTTGTTTTGTGGCTGAATACCCATCCATTTCGGGCATTCTGATATCCATAAGAACAAGGTCAATGTCAGGGTTATTAAAGCAGGTTTCAATGGCCTCCAATCCGGATCTTGCAATTAATACCTCTTTGGTGAATGGTTTGATAGTGTACTTCAGAAGCATCTGTGAAGCCTCATCATCTTCAGCAATTAGCACTTTCAGAGGGGTACCCATATTATTATTTTGGACTAAATTGTCGTTTTTACCAAGTGGGTTTTCCTTCGATTCAGTATGGCACGGAATAG
>CAIOOC010000810.1 GCA_903859795.1 uncultured Bacteroidia bacterium | reverse complement strand
TCTCATTAATGCACCCCGTGTCAACTCCAAGGGACTCAACACCTCAACAATGCTGGGTTTTGTCAATACCCTGGAACAACTTCTCAAAAATGAAAATCCTACCCATATTGCGATTGCCTTCGATATGAAAGGTCCAACATTCCGTCACGATATGTTCCCTGACTATAAGGCTCACCGTGATGAAATGCCTGAAGATATCCGGAAATCAATCCCTTATATCCGCGAGATAATCAAAGCATACCATATCCCAATTGTCGAAAAAGAGGGCTTTGAAGCCGATGATGTTATCGGAACATTAGCCAAGACAGCCGAAAGAGAGGGATTCCAGGTTTATATGGTAACCCCTGACAAGGATTATGCACAATTGGTATCCAAAAATATTTTCATGTATAAACCCAAACGACTGGGAAATGAAATGGAAATCCTGGGCGTCGAACAGGTGTGCGAGAATTTTCAAATCCAAAATCCATTACAGGTAATCGATGTGCTGGGTCTGATGGGCGACACGTCCGACAATATCCCCGGCTGCCCTGGAATCGGCCCCAAGACCGCAATGAAACTCGTGAGTGAGTTCGGGGGTGTCGATGGAGTTTACAAGAATATCGACAAACTGAAAGGAAAACAGAAAGAGAGTCTTGAACAATTCGAAGAGCAGGTCCGCATGTCCCGAAAGCTCGCCGAAATCATCCTGGATGTACCGCTTGAATTCAACCAGGAGGAGTTGCTTCTCTCTATTCCTGACTTTAATAAATTACGTACGATTTTTCTCGAACTCGAATTCAGGACTTTGGCTGAGCGGCTTCTTCCGGTTGCAAATAAGATCGTTGAACCGGTAGCATCGTTTGAACAGGGAACTCTGTTCAGTATGGGAGAACAAACCCAGACGGAGACTCCGGGAGTGCACACAGATATCCGGTCAACCACACATAAATATTCGTTGGCCGATTCCGAGGAAAAAGTAAAGGAGCTGATTACCAAATTAAAGGAACAAAAATCATTCTGCTTTGATACCGAAACAACCGGCCTCGATACTCAATCCGATCAGCTCGTCGGATTATCCTTCTCGTTTAAAGCCGGCGAAGCTTTTTATGTCCCCGTTCCGGCCGACAGGAAAAAAGCACTTGCCCTTGTTCACGACTTTAAACTGGTTTTTGCAAACGAGACGATTCTGAAAATAGGCCAAAACATGAAATTCGATATCCTTATCCTATCCAGATACGATATTGAAATAAAGGGTGACTATTTCGACACGATGGTTGCACATTATCTCATCCAGCCTGATCTTCGGCATAACCTCGACTATCTCAGCGAAATTTATCTGGGTTATAAAAAAGTGGCTACCGAAGAGCTAATCGGTAAACGTGGAAAAAACCAGTTAACTATGCGACAGGTTGACCCTGAAGTTATCAAGGAATACGCGTGCGAAGATGCCGACATAACTTTTCAACTTAAAGATTTGCTCGATCAGGAGCTAATTAAAGCAGAAGTAAAGGAACTCTTCACACAGGTTGAGATGCCATTATTAAAAGTCCTTGTTCAGATGGAGCTTGCAGGTTTGAAAATCGACCCCAAAGTCCTCGACGATTATGCTGTAGTTCTGCGGGAGCAGATCATTGAACTCGAAAACAGCATCATCGAAATGGCGGGTGAACATTTTAATATTTCATCACCTAAACAGCTGGGATACATTCTCTTCGAAAAGTTAATGCTCGATCCAAAAGCCAAAAAAACCAAAACCAAACAATACTCAACCGGTGAAGAGATCCTGGTAAATTTACAGGACAAACATCCGATTATTGCCAAAATTCTGGAGCATCGGGGATTAAAGAAGCTCCTCTCAACCTATGTTGAAGCTCTTCCAAAACTGATCAATCCTAAAACTGGAAAGTTGCACACATCATTCAATCAGACGATTGCAGCCACAGGAAGATTAAGTTCAACAAATCCAAATCTTCAGAATATACCAATCAGAGACGAAGCCGGCCGCGAAATCCGCAAGGCTTTTATCCCAAGCGATAATGATCATACCTTCTTATCCGCTGACTATTCCCAGATCGAGCTTCGGATAATGGCAGCCGTTTCAGGCGATAACGTAATGACTGAAGCCTTTCGTAACGGAGAAGATATCCACTCAGCCACAGCATCCAGGATTTTTGGTGTTCCGATTAACGAAGTCAACTCCGATATGAGGAGAAAAGCCAAAACAGCCAACTTCGGTATACTCTACGGAATTTCGGCTTTTGGTCTTTCACAGCGACTAAATATCCCCCGAGGCGAAGCCAAACAGTTGATTGACGACTACTTTTCAAATTTTTCAATGGTTAAGGCATATATGGACAGCCAGCTTGTACTTGCCCGCGAAAGAGGTTATGTCGAAACAATCATGGGCCGAAAACGGTACCTGGCAGACATCAATTCTGCCAATGCCGCTGTAAGGGCATTCGCGGAAAGAAACGCGATAAACGCCCCCATCCAGGGTTCAGCTGCCGACATTATCAAAGTAGCCATGATAAACATCAATAAACAGTTTGCCGAGAAAGAATTACAATCAAAAATG
>CAIOOC010000809.1 GCA_903859795.1 uncultured Bacteroidia bacterium | reverse complement strand
GTAATTTAAATTACTTTTTGAGTTTCAAAAGAATGGAAATAAGAATAAAAATAAGGATCGAGGCAGCTATGCCATAAATGCTTAAAGATAAAATAAGAGCGAATGAGATACCCAGAAAGATAAAACGGACCTTATTGTCAATCCATTTCAGGGTCTTAAATTTCAATGAGAACATTGGAATTTCAGAGACCAGCAGGAGAGACATTCCAATTGAAATAACCACTAAGACCAAAGGCTGAAGTATGAAATTGTCGATAATTTCATATTTCCCAAATTCAATTATCAAAGCCAGGGCGGCTATGAAGATAGCATTGGCAGGGGTGGGTAATCCAATGAACGAGTTAGTCTGCCGCGTATCAACATTGAACTTAGCCAGCCTAAGAGCTGAAGCGACAGGGATTAGCAAAGATGATGAAATACAGATAATTTCCCAAACCGATATTGATGCAAAACTATCAGCTCTAACATTGATCCCAAACAGCGAATATTCAAGCATTACCATCATCAGCATCCCGGGTGCCAGTCCAAAGGAAATCATGTCGGCAAGTGAATCAAGCTCTTTACCTATTGGTGAATAGGCTTTAAGCAGCCGAGCTGCCATACCGTCGAGAAAATCAAAGATTGCGGCAGCAAAAATAAATATCACAGCAATCGAAAGCTGTCCTTTGACTGCCAGAATAACGGCGACAGAACCTGAAACTACATTTAAACAGGTGATAAAATTAGGAATATGTTTTCGGATCATTTTATTGAATGTGTTTAAAAATCAGCAATAACCGTCTGACTTCCAATTACATTTTGGCACAATTCAATATTTACCTTTGTTCCGATTGGGAGGAAGAGATCAACGCGCGATCCAAATCGGATAAATCCAAGTTCAGTTTGTTGATTTACTTTGGCACTAACCTTTGGATAGGATATAATTCTTTTGGCAACAGCGCCTGCAATTTGCCGTACAAGAACTTCTGTACCGTCTTCCATTTGGATAACTGTTGTAGCCCGCTCATTTTCGGTCGATGATTTGGGGAGATAAGCAGCCATAAAATTCCCGTTATGATGTTTGAAGTATTTCACAACTCCGGGTACAGGAATCCAATTGATATGAACATTATATACCGACATAAAAACAGAGATCTGTAAACGGCGATCATTAAAATATTCAGCCTCATATGTCTCCTCAATAACGACTATCTGACCATCGCAGGGCGACAGAACACTTCCCGGTTTTAACTTAATCGTTCGTCTTGGATAGCGGAAAAACCGAAGTACGAAAATCAGCATTGGTGTGGTTGTCAGCAATGTAAAACTTCGGAAATAGAGCTCCTCTGTCAATCCGACAAGTACATTAAGCAATATCCATATTAAAACTGAAACGGCGATTACCAGAAACCCTTCTTTGTGAATTCTCATAAGTTTGAACTATAGTTGTGCAAATCTAAGAAAATTAATGATCACAGAAAAAATTGGAATACAAAATATATCACCGGAGAGGCGAGCAAAATACTGTCAAAACGGTCGAGAAGACCGCCGTGTCCGGGCATAAATCGGCCTGAATCCTTTACGCCAATACTCCTTTTGATCATTGATTCCACCAGATCACCAAAGGTGCCGGTAAGAGAGGTAAGTAAGGCCAGAATTCCAAGTAGTGCAAAGCTGTATTCAGGGAATATAAAAGTGAGTATCCATGCAACGAAAAGTGCCGTCAGCACACTCCCGAACAAGCCTTCCCATGATTTCTTCGGTGAAACCCGCTCAAACAGTCGGTGCTTTCCAAACCGAACGCCAAACAGATAACCACCTGTGTCACTTGCCCAAACAAAAAGAAAAAGGCTGATTAGCAATTCATAGTGATAATCCATGATCCCTTTAATTTCGTGAAATCCTATAAAATTAAGAAGGGAAAATGGGATTGAAACATAGATGATTCCAAAAGCTGTTAATGATAGATTAGCTATCGGGTTTTTCTGTTTACGGAAAAGCTCATAGACAGCAAATGAATATAATACAGGTAGTACGTAAACATAGGAATGATAAGGCAGATCGTTCTTTGCAACGAAAAATGACAAAATGTAGATCATTACACCGGTAAGGAGTCCAGGATATACCTGGGGCGAAAATCCCCCTTCTCGGCATAAAGTATAGAATTCATTGAGTGCGAAAACCGAAATGACTAAAAAAAGCGCTCCAAATGAATAAGGTCCCCAAATAATGGCTCCCGTCAATACAATTCCAAAAAGGAGGCCCCAAATGGAGCGGGTTACCAAATCTTTCAATGTCAGCCTTTTTTT
>CAIOOC010000808.1 GCA_903859795.1 uncultured Bacteroidia bacterium | reverse complement strand
TGTCTCTCTTTCCTTGAAAGCCTCAAGGGCAACCTGGGCTTTAAAGGCCCCTGTGAATACTCGTCTGCCTCTTTTCATAATACTGGTAAATTTATAGTTTTTTCAACTTAACCAGTGGTCCGAATTTCGGGGAGTATTATATAGTTAGCTTTGCTTATTTTATCCTGATATAGCAAAGTAAGAATTTTGTAAAAAAAATGCCCCTTAATTTTCTTTAAGTGATTATAAAATGGGGATAAAAATAATATAGCAATTTTAGCAGTGAAATTGTATTTTACATGTAATTTGCAAAAAGCTTTTCTGAATTGAAATTTGTAAATTAAAAAATCTTGTACTTGAGTTGGATGATATATATTTCTGCTACCATCAGTGACAAAATTTAATTGGCATTCATTCAGGTAGTATTTGTTCATTATATGAATTAATGCATAGTTGACATAATTCTTCTTGTACGCTTTGATAATATGAATTTCTTCATAAAACGCTACTTTTTCTTTTGAAATACAAACTTTTGAGTATCCAATAGGTGTGTCATTGATTGAAATCAGCCAATAGTTGATCTTAAATTCTTTGATATTTAAATAGATATCAAAATAATTTTTAAATTTTTTAAAGGATAATACTTTGTTTTTATAGGTGGAATTGACATTGGAATATATGGAGTATATTTTATTTACATCGTATTCTTGTTTAATACTGCAATTATTTAATCCATTCTTGATTTGATTTTTAACTTTACTTGAATAGCTATTTATATCTTCTATCTTATCTTTAATAACGTAATACCATTCAGAATAGTTAATCTCATCAAATTTTGATATGTATCTTAGGAATAGTATATTTATTGGTCTTTCTATATTTATATCACCGTTTTGAGGAAATAAATTAAAAGCATAGCCATTATGCTTAACATATGGAATTTTGTTTAATGTAATATATTTATACATTGGTTTTTGGATTGGTTAGTTAGGTTAGGTAACTCAATATTTAATTTGTAGGTTTCGTTCTAATGTAAACAGATGGTAAACCCCGGTCCGGAATATTCACCGGCTTGGTTATCCAATAAATACTGTCGCACTTTCAAAGTTCTTCTATCATATTCAGAGTATTTTGGTAGTTTTCAGAGAAAATCTTGTATAATTCTTTGTTGCAATTTATAGTTGTGCGGGAGAAGTACTGACCGGTCTTTGCTATAACCTTTGTCGTATTGGTTGATATTGTTTAGGAAGTAGACCAACCTTTCTTTGAGGTTCACCCCACTAGCCTTGCGACATCCTAACAAAGAATAATATTTGCCTGCATTTTCGGTTGCTCCTGATCAGAACAAAACAACCAGTTTTCCCGGCCCTTGTAATGAAAAGTTTTCCATTACACGAGAGAATGTATTAGAAAAAAGTATTAATTTAAAAACTGCCTAATCTTTTTATAACAAAAAGTGGACGGGAATCAACCGAAACCGTCAACGGGTATCACTGGAATATGTACACGAATTAGTTTTGCATCAAAATAATTTGAGCTATGGATATACTTGATTTTTTTGAGAAGTTTAAAGATGAAAAGGCTTGTAAAGAATACCTTATAGATTTAAGGAAGAAAGAAGGAGTTGTCTGTAAGCATTATTGATGTAAGACGCACTATAATACTCCCCGAAATTCGGACCACTGGTTAAGTTGAAAAAACTATAAATTTACCAGTATTATGAAAAGAGGCAGACGAGTATTCACAGGGGCCTTTAAAGCCCAGGTTGCCCTTGAGGCTTTCAAGGAAAGAGAG
>CAIOOC010000807.1 GCA_903859795.1 uncultured Bacteroidia bacterium | reverse complement strand
TTCTGTATTCTAAATGAGAACAGGCAAATTGTTTATACGAACGACGTACTTATGAAAACCCTTGATGTTGAAAGTATTGACGAAGTTCTTGGGAAGCGTTTCGGTGAAGCAATCAATTGCCGATTTTCGTTTGAGGAAGCAGGCGGTTGCGGTACGTCGGAACATTGCCGTTATTGCGGCGCCGTCAACTCAATGCTTCAATGCCAAAGAACCGGTTTAAAAACTACCTCAGAATGCAGAATCAGAAGAATTGTTAAAGGTTCAGAAAATTTCCTTGATGTAGAGGTCACTGCTACTCCATTTGTCCATGAAAATCTAAACTATACCATATTCTCCATTATTGACATTACAGACCGAAAAAGGCGGGCCATAATTGAAAAAATATTCTTTCATGATGTCATGAATGTCGCTTCAGGATTACAAGGTTTTTTTGAAATATTTGACTCAATCGAAGAGGACGAGCAACAGGAATTTTTAAAGATGGGAGCTTCACTTTGTCAGCAAATCATTGACGAGATCGGGATGCAAAGGTTACTTACACAAGCAGAAAATCAAGAGTTAAAGGTAGATTTGAAACCAATAGACAGTTTAGCTCTAGTTCAATCAATTGCAAATGAGCTTCAACTACTTGCTGTTGCCAAAGGGAAATATGTTGCGATCTCTGAGGATTCGGTTGATATTCACTTTGAAAACGATCAGGTTCTTATTCGTCGTGTTCTGAACAATATGGTGAAAAATGCACTCGAAGCAAGCGATGCAGGTCAAACCGTAACTATCGCTGTAAAGCTGGAAGATAAAAAAATTAAGTTTTCGGTACATAATCCGCGATTTATCCCGCGTGAAATTGAAATGCAGGTATTTATGCGTTCCTTTTCAACCAAAGGAACCCAGCGCGGACTGGGGACCTACAGCATGAAAATCCTGGGTGAACAATACCTCGGAGGAGTTGTAGATTTTACAACTTCTCAAACAGAAGGGACCACATTCTTTTTATACTTATAATCAATTTTTCTCCACCACAACGGCTGTACCGTACGCAAGAACTTCGGTTAGTCCATTCATTACCTCATTGGCATCATACCGCATACTGATGATTGCATTTGCCCCCAAATCTGCAGCGTGCTGAATCATCAGTTGTAAAGCCTCTTCCCGGGCATTTTCACACAATTCAGTGTAGATAGCACTCCTCCCACCAAAAATAGTCATAAAGCCACCCGCCATATTTCCCAAAATGCTGCGCGAGCGAACGGTTATTCCTCTGACAAGACCTAGTTGTTTAACTATTTTATACCCCTCGAGGTGAGTGCTGGTTGTAATCAATGTACTGTTTCTCATTCTGAAAATTTTTATTAATAATAAGGTTTGAAAACATATCTTTATAATAATCAATCATCTATAGCCTGCCCTAGCATCTGGCGAAACTTCCATCCGGTATTGTCGTTCACTGGTCCCTGAGTTTGTTTCATCAAAATACCGATCATTTTTTCTTTCGGATCAGCAAAATACTGAGTATTAAAATATCCTCCCCATTCGAAAGTGCCTGCACTACCCTGACCGCCTTTCTCTTCGCCTTTAGGTGTGATCACTGAAAAAGCTAATCCGAAGAATTTATCAGCTCCACCAAAAAGTGTCCCTGTCTGATTGCTCAATATAGTTTGGACAGTTGTTCTGCTCAATATCCTTACCCCATTTAATTCGCCGCCATTGAGATACATTTGAAGAAAAGTGGCATAATCTTTTGCAGTACTTGATAATCCGGCACCACCAGAAAAGAAACTCCTGGCCCCTTTTACAGGATAATCCGGATCATAAAAGGTGATAGGATAGCGGCTCCATTCTCCTTTTTCGTTCTTCTGTTGAACAGAAACCAGGCGGTTAGCCTTTTCTTCAGGAAAATAAAAGCCGGTATCATTCATACCAAGGGGTTCAAAAAGATGTTTTTTAAGATACTGATCAAATGGCATACCGGACACAATTTCAATAAAATAACCCAATACATCTAAACCCTCACTATAGATAAATTTCTCGCCTGGATTACTATGAAGCGGCAATTTCGCGAGTTTTTTAACGCTTTCAGCAATAGTTATTTTCTTAGTAGTGAACAAATCAGTTACTCCTGCCTTCTGATATATCATTTTTATCCGTTCATCGCTATCAATAATCCCGTACCCAAGTCCTGAAAGATGACTTAAAAGCTGACGAACAGTAATCTCTCCGCTAGCCGGAGCAGCTGTATAACTGGTATCCTTGTATTGAAAAGTATTTAATACCTGCGGATTTTTGAATTCAGGAATGAATTTCGAAATCGGATCATCCAGCTTAAATTTCCCCTCTTCCCAAAGCATCATCACCGCTGTAGAGGTAATCGCTTTACTTTGTGAAGCTATGCGGAAAATATCGTCACGCTTCAAAATTTTGTTGATTTGATTATCTGACTTCCCAAAAGCTTTAAAAAACACAATCTTACCCTGCCGTGCCACAAGCGCTACAATTCCGGGAACCTCTCCTTCAGAAACCGCCTGTGCGCACATTGCATCAATCTTCAATATTCGTTCAGATGACATCCCAACACTTGATGGTGACGCCTCGGTCAGCGCCGGGGAATTTTTAACAGATCTTGATTGGGCCAAAATTGAAAGTGAACTCCCAACAAGTAAAGCAATAAAAATATACTTCATAAGGTAGTTTGAATTAAGAACTATTTGGTTAATAACGAAGGCAAAATTAATGAATATACACACAAAAAAATGCATTCTAATTAAGAATTGTTGTCCGTTTGGATCTTAGACAGACAAGGCAATTTAGCACATTTTAATTTTGTACATTTTTTAAACTATTTTCGCGGGAAATTTGACATTATAGACTTAGTGGTAAATCCCGAATTAAAATGATAAAGTTCCGACTATGAAAATTTATTCTTTTCTCGCCTTCTCACTTTTATTAAATTTTCATAGTACAATAGGGTATTCCGGAACTGCTTATGATAACAATCAGAATATCAGAATGGCACATCAATATCTATTTGCACTGAGACCTCTTTCGGCAGAAAAACTTTTAAAGTCGGAAGAAGCCCAAAACCCAAACAACGGCTATGTCAAATTTTATCGTTTATACAGTGATGTAATACTGTTGATGGTGGGAAATTCTGAGGAACAGTATAAATTAAAAGCCCCGGCAGTGAGCCAGTATGTTGAAGAACTCAAAAAATTACCGGACAACGCAGCAGATTACCGTTTATTGCTTGGTGAAGCTAAAGTTTTCGAAGGTTTACTCAAAGTTAAATACGACAGCAAATTTTCCGGCTTGATTGAATGCCTCCGCGGATAC
>CAIOOC010000806.1 GCA_903859795.1 uncultured Bacteroidia bacterium | reverse complement strand
TTTTAATCAGTGCATCCGGGACTAACAATTTGAATCCTGTTCCGTCGGCTTTCCATTTTACTGTCGAACCTTTTATACCGAACATCGTAATTTTGGCCCCCTTCTCAGGCATAAAGCCTTTCACCTGAATTTCTGCAGGTAGGTTTTCATTCTCTCCAAGGAGGTAAATGACATTTGCTGACCCGTCCTTACCCTTTGTAAAGCGCAATTGACCATCGATATATGGTGCAATCGGCCGTGTATTGTAAATTGCCTCACCGTTTATCGTTAACCATTCGCCCATCTCCTTCAAACGGACATAAGCTTCGTCATACCATGATCCATCGGGGCCCGGACCAATATTTAGCAATAGGTTCCCCCCCTTGGCAACAATATCATTTAACATATGAATCATTTCGCGGGTTGGTCTCATTTTTGCATTAAAAGAGTAAGACCAGCCTCCTCCCAAAATGATACATGATTCCCATGGATAGGGTAACAGTTTTCCGGGCACAAAATTTTCAGGAGTCAGATAATTTTGGTTCTTTCCCTCCACTGCCCGATCAACGACAATTGCTTCCGGTTGTTTTGCACGAATCTCATTTACAAGCTCGTCCATTTTGATATCCTGATCAAAACGTTTCTTAACTCTGTAACCTTCTGAATAATGAGGCTTCTCACCTAATGGGCCATTTTTCTGCACCCATCCGCCATCAAACCAAAGAAGGTCGATCTTACCGTAATTGGAACAAAGCTCCATAACCTGGTTGTGAGTAAATTTCACAAAACTATTCCAACGTTCCGGATACTTTGCCGGATCATAATTTACATTCCTGTCAAGGGGAGGAAAATGTGACCACCAATAATCGGGGGTATGCCAGTCGGGTTTTGAGAAATAGGCTCCTACCCACAAACCTTCGTTACGAAAAGCATTAAAAATCTCTTTGGTTACATCGGCCCTGGGATTTGTGTGAAATGGACAATCTTTACCAGTGATTTTATAATCGGTATACTTGCTGTCGAACATGCAGAATCCGTCGTGATGTTTGGTTGTAAAAACGACATATTTCATACCGGCGCCCCTGGCAGCTTTTGCCCATTTCTCGGGATCAAATTTTGTAGGATTGAAGGTTTTCCCAAGATTCTCGTAGTGTTTCTTGTAGGCAAAATAGTCATTTACAGTATCGGGAACGCACCACCCTTCATCCTCGGGGCAAATCGACCATGACTCTACTATTCCCCATTGGCTGTATGGTCCCCAGTGCATCAAAAGACCAAATTTGATATCCTGCCATTCACCAATCCGCTTTTGAATTACCGGGCTCGGATCGGGTGTGTAAATCTGCTCTTCATGCTGAGCGAAAAGATTTGATAAAGAAAGCGTTAAACAGAAGATAACCAGAAGAATTGATCTCATGGGAAGTGTGGTATTTGATGTGTTAGTAATTAAATATCGCAAATTTAGTACATTGAATCGAAAAAGTTCACGACATTTCACAACTTCTAAAATAATTTGATAAACTTAGCCAAAGTTATTATAAAATATGATTATTCTCCTATTTATTCTTTCTATCTTGTAGGCTCCTAAAACAAAATTAAATCAACATGAAACAAAAAATTACCGGATTTATTATCTTACTGTTTTGCTGCTCCTTATGGAGTTGTCAGCCACCTAGAACGTTTACCGAAAAAGAGATTGTACTGATCCCTCAGGTCAGAAAAATGACCCTTGGGAGCTCTTCGTTTAAATTTGGAGAGAACACCGGTTTAATCGTTCAAAATAATGAACAGCAGGCAATTGCAGAACAGTTTTCTAATTTGTTCTCAAAATCTGCCGGTTGGAAACTAAAAATTACAACTGGAGGAGCTGAAGGATCAAATCAGGTTTTCTTTAAAACAGATGATACACTAGGTGATGAGGGTTATCTTCTGGATGTTACAGCCTCCAAAATTGAAATAAAAGCGGCTAAACCTGCAGGTTTCTTTTACGCCACACAGACATTACGTCAATTGCTTCCTGCTGAACTTGAAGGGTCTCAAAAGCAAATGAATACAGAATGGTTGGTTCCGGCAATCTCGATTTCGGATAGTCCGGCATTCAAATGGAGAGGCTACATGCTTGATGTTTCACGTCACTTTTTTCCAAAAGAGGAGGTTCTTCAGATGGTTGATTACCTGGCACTTCATAAAATAAATTCACTTCATCTGCACCTGCTCGACGATCAGGGTTGGCGTGTTGAGATCAAGAAATATCCAAAACTTACCCAAGTCGGAGCATGGCGTGTTGACCGTGAAGACAAACCATGGAATTCACGTCCAAAACAGGCTGCAGGAGAAAAAGCAACCTATGGAGGGTTTTACACACAGGCAGACGTAAAAGAGATGGTAGCCTATGCGCAAAGTAAATTCATCACAATCATTCCTGAAATTGAGATGCCGGCCCATGTCACTGCAGCCCTGGCTGCCTATCCTCAATACTCGTGCTCAGGCGGTCCTTTTACAGTGCTTCCCGGAGGTGTTTGGCCGGTAACTGATATTTATTGTGCCGGGAATGACTCAACATTCCTTTTTTTACAGGATGTACTTAGTGAAGTGATCGACTTGTTTCCTTCAAAATATATCCACATTGGAGGGGACGAGGCAACCAAGACTGAATGGGAAAAATGTCCGAAGTGCAAAAAGCGGATCAAAACCGAAGGACTGAAAAATGCGGGAGAACTGCAGAGCTATTTCATTAAACGGATCGAGAAATTCATCAATTCAAAACAGAGGGTGTTACTGGGCTGGGACGAAATTCTGGAAGGTGGTTTGCCTCCAAAGGCAACAGTAATGAGCTGGCGCGGAATCCAGGGTGGTATCGATGCGGCCAAACAAGGTCATGATGTTG
>CAIOOC010000805.1 GCA_903859795.1 uncultured Bacteroidia bacterium | reverse complement strand
TGTAGCCTTAAAAATAAAGGGATTGAAGCAGAAGTACGATAATGAAGCAAGAACGATGAGATGGGAGCTGTTTCTTTATCCGCTTAACCGATGGCGTTTGTATTCGAACTTTACCAATGGAATGGAAGACAACGGGGGGCAAATCACATTCGTAAAAATGTTTGGAGGAATCGCAGGTTTGATACTATTGATTGCGTGCATCAATTTTATGAACCTGAGTACTGCCCGAAGTGAGAAAAGGGCGAAAGAGGTGGGGATCCGAAAAGTGGTGGGCGCACGGAAAAGATCACTTATCAGCCAATTTATCGGAGAATCTGTTTTTCTCGCATTCCTCGCAGGAATTGTAGCTCTGTTTATAGTGCAGGTCAGCCTGCCTGGCTACAACCAATTGACGGATAAAAAACTGTTTATAGACTTTGGCAATATCAAGACATGGATTGCATTTTTCAGCTTCACCTTTCTCACCGGCCTGCTAGCCGGGAGTTACCCCGCATTCTATCTTTCATCATTTCAACCCGTTAAAGTTTTTAAGGGCACATTTAAAAAAGTAAATGAATTGGTAACACCGCGAAAAGCACTGGTGGTATTACAGTTCACATTTGCTATCGTGCTTATCATTAGCACTATTATTGTAAAACAGCAAATAGATTATGCACGTGACCGTGTGACAGGGTATAATAAAGAGAATCTTATCTACCATTATATGACTGGTGATATCTCTAAGAACTACCTATTGATAAAGAATGAATTGCTGGCTTCAGGCATTGCAAAATCAATTACAAAAACTAACTCTCCGCTGACAGACAGGGGGAGCAAGGGATGGGGGCAAAATTGGGAAGGGAAAGACCCGAATGACAAAACATCCTTCGATCGTTATTTAGCTGATGAAGGGTTGGGGGCCACTGCCGGTTTACAATTTACACAAGGGCGTGATCTCGATCTGAGAAATTTCCCTACAGATTCAACAGGATTGATTATCAATGAATCATCGCTTAAAGTATTGAAGTTTCAAAATCCTATAGGTAAGATAGTCAGTGACCTCGGGATTAACTGGCATATTGTAGGGGTGATTAAAGATTTTATCCTTACCAGCCCTTATGAACCGACAAGGCCGATGCTGATCTGCGGAGCAAAAAGTAGCTTCCTGAATTTCAACGTGATGCAGATAAAGCTAAATGGGAATAATCCCACGGGTGATAATTTAAATAGAACAGAAGCTATTTTGAAAAAATATAATCCTGAATATCCGTTTGAATATAAGTTCGTGGACGAAGAATATGCCAGGAAATTCGATAATGAAAAACTGCAGGGAACGTTAGCCGCCTTGTTCGCCGGACTTACCATTTTTATTTCATGTCTCGGTCTGTTTGGTCTTGCTACCTATATGGCTGAAAACAGGATAAAGGAAATAGGTGTACGAAAAGTATTGGGGGCTTCTGTAACCAAAATCACAACATTGTTATCAAAAGATTTTATAATTCTGGTTCTTATTGCGTTTACAATCGCTGTTCCTTTAGCCTATTTGGGCGTGTCTAAGTGGTTGCAGAATTTTGAATATCGGGTCAATATTCAATGGTGGGTATTCGCCATTGCGTGTTTCTTGTCTGTTGCAATTGAACTGTTGACGGTGAGTTACCAGGCAATCAGGGCGGCAGTAGCCAATCCGGTGAAGAGTTTAAGAACCGAGTAAATGATCAGGATTGCCAGGATAAGTTTGATAAGTAAGAGTAGTTGCAAAAACATTTATAGCTCTAAAACATGCTAAAGAACTTTTTCAAAATTGCGTGGCGTGTCATGGTAAAGAATAAGTTTTATTCGACCATAAATATCCTTGGTTTAACCATTGGAATGGCTAGTGCTATACTTATTCTGTTATGGATTCAAAATGAAATGAGCCATGACGCTTTCTATGAAAAAACTGATCGGATCTACCAGGCAATTAACCGCGATAAGGTAAATGGAGAAATGATGGCCTGGAGGTCCACCCCGAATCCGCTTGGGCTTGCCATTAAAAAAGATTATCCTGAAGTAGAGAATGTTGTTCGCTTAAACGAATATGCCGCCAATTTCCTGTTGACCGTTGAGGAGAAACATCTTAGTTTGCATGGTGCATTTGCTGATTCAGGTTTCCTGAAGATTTTTAGTCTCCCTTTACTCGAAGGGAATGCTAACAATGCATTAAATGCACCGAATGGTATTATGCTCACAAAACAACTTGCTGTCAAGATATTCGGCAATGTAGATCCGATGGGTAAAACCGTGCGCATTGATTCGACTGATATGTTTACCGTGACAGCTGTTTTAAAGGATTTACCTCCCAACACCCATTTCAATTTTGAATATGTTTTGCCCTGGTCGTATGCTACAAAAAAAGGGATGGATAATAATAACTGGGGCAACAATAGTGTTGCAACTTATATCTTATTAAAAACTGGCGCTTCTCAGGCAGCCTTTGATGCAAAGATCAGGAACATTACAATTAACCATACCAAAGATGGAGGGGATAAATCAACTACAGAAGTTTTTACCCAGCGGTTAAAGGATAATTGGTTGTACGATAAACAGGAAAACGGAAAGTTTGTCGGGGGAAGAATTGAGCGGGTACGGCTGTTTGCAATTATAGCCGCCTTAATACTCATTATTGCCTGCATCAACTTCATGAATCTGAGTACA
Source organism: uncultured Bacteroidia bacterium (assembly GCA_903859795.1). Lineage (GTDB taxonomy): Bacteria > Bacteroidota > Bacteroidia > Bacteroidales > Prolixibacteraceae > JAAFHB01. The sequence continues at coordinate 171 of CAIOOC010000805.1, read as the reverse complement.
GCCCGAAGCGAGAGTCGTGGTAAAGAGGTTGGTATTCGCAAAGTTGTGGGTGCGCAAAAGCAATTTCTGATCGCACAATTTATGGCTGAAAGCATTTTGTTTGCAATCATTGCCGGTGTCCTGGCTGTAATTATTGTCCTGCTTGTTTTACCGGCCTATAACAAACTTATT
>CAIOOC010000804.1 GCA_903859795.1 uncultured Bacteroidia bacterium | reverse complement strand
GACAGGACCACTAAAGAGACAAATGTTAAAGCTGTAAATGTCAATAATTACACGTTATGGACTAAAGGGTTACTGCAATTTGAAAATACTGATCTGAACCGCATTACCAAAAGGCTTGAACGTTATTATAATATTAAGATTGAATTTGCTCAGCCATTATTGGGAGGACTCCGTATTTCAGGAAAACTTGAACTTAAGGAGGATCAGGATGAGATTTGTAATCGTATTGCACGGGCTGCTTCAGTCAATATTGTTAAAAAAGGAAAGAGTCTCTATGAGATCATAAAATAAAAAAAACCGGAGGGTGTTCCAGCACTCCCCGGTTTCAAGTGTGTTAAATTTCTATTAGTGTATCATTTAACGGTTCAAAATTATGAAAAAAAAACGAGAATTTCTCCTTCCGTATGGGGATGAGATGCGATTAAGATTAAGAAAAATGAAACTAACTCTATTATTGATCTTACTGGTCATGGCCTCTTTTGGAAATGGCTTTTCGCAGGTGACCCTATCACTGCATTTTAACAAAGCAAACATTCATGATGTATTAGGTAGTATCGAGAAGAAAACCGATTATATCTTCCTGTACAAGGATAACATTCTGGATGACTCAAAAGAGATTTCAGTTGATTTTGAGAATGCTAATTTTGAAGAGGTGATAAAATCTGTCAGTAACCAGAGTAATGTCGATTATGAGGTGCGCGACAGGCAGATTATCCTTAAGGAACGCACAAACATCCCCGGTCTGCCTGCCCAACAGCCGAAGAAACAAGTCACAGGGTCGGTCAAAGACATGAACGGGGTAACCTTGCCGGGAGTGAGTATCGTTGTTAAAGGAACTACAACAGGTGTAACAACTGACAATGACGGAAACTTCGTATTCTCAAATGTTCCCGAAAATGCAACACTGAAATTTTCTTTCATAGGAATGAAATCTCAGGAAATTAAGGTTGATAATCAAAAGACTATAAATGTGGTTTTGCAACTTGAGTCAGTCGATATCGGTGAGGTTGTGGCAATTGGTTATGGAACCCAAAAGAGAAGGGATGTTATCGGATCCATTTCGACAATCAAATCTGAAGATATTTTACGAACCGGAGCGCCTTCATTTGATTCTGCGCTTCAGGGGATGGCAGCAGGTGTCCAGGTAAATACCGCTTCAGGAGTCCCGGGAGCACCGGTATCTGTATTAATCCGCGGACTGGGTTCAATATCATTATCCAGAAGTCCGTTATGGGTTATCGATGGAATACCGGTTATCGCGGGGGCAACCGGTCCAAACTATGATGGGGAAACAGCACAGAATGTCTTTTCAATGATTAATCCCTCTGATATTGAGAATATCGAGGTCCTGAAAGACGCTGCAGCAACCTCGATTTATGGTTCAAGAGGATCAAACGGGGTAATCATTGTAACAACAAAATCGGGAAAAAAGGGAGAAGCAAAAGTCAGCGTAGATATAAAATCAGGAGTCAGCCAGTGGGCAAAACAAAATATAGGCCTGGCTAATTCAGGTCAGTATATGCAAATCATGGATATGGCACGGGCCAACAGTAATGTCCCCGGGCAGTATACCCCGCAAAGTTCATTGGATCAGCTTGATGGTATCACAACTGGCATGACCAGGGCCGAAGGTCTTGCAACCAATACCAATTGGGCAGACGTAATCAGCAGAAAAGGATCGTTTTACGATGCCAGTGTTGCTTTAAGACAAGGTTCTGAAAAAGGAAATTCATACTTGTCATTACGGTACAGAAAAGACAACAGTAATTTGAGGTATAATGATCTGGAAACATTCTCTTCAAATGTCAATTTAAACTATAACATTACAAAATCTTTCACCCTTGGTTATAAACTTAATGCTTCCCTTTCAACCAATAGCAGGGATAAATCCAGTGATGGCAAGGCTGGTGCCGGCGGATGGGCACAGGTAACATCAAATTCATTGCCATGGATGAAAGTTTATGATCCAAACGGTGTAAATGGTTTCTGGAATCCGCTCTCATCAGCTAATGCACTTGCAGGAATCTCTCCCCTGAACGTCGAAAGTAATCTGGAGTCACTCAATCTTATTTCAAGCCTTAACGCTTCATGGAAATTGCCGATTAAGGGGTTAACCCTCCAGGGTTTAATCGGAGGTAACCTTCTGAATACAAAGGCTCTTTCCTACAGAGGTAAAGGTATCCGGATTGATGGCTCAATCGCCGATGAAGCGAAAGCGACGATCTCAGTTCTGAACTACAACTCTTACCTTAATTACGATACTAAAATCGGCGAAAATCAGGATATTAATGTTGTAGCAGGTGTTGAGAACACACGCTCTTACAGTCATAATATGGCTCTTGAAGGAACTCAGCTCAATGGAATTTATCATGAGGTTGGTACTCCGGGGCTTTTGACCGGAAGCTCAACTCTTGGAGGAGAATCCTACCTGAGAGGTTATTTTGGGCGGGTAAATTATAAGGTTTTTGATAAATATATGGTTGGGGCAAGCATTCGTCGTGATGGTATTTCTCAGTTTTCAAAGGCAAACCGCTGGGCAACATTTACTTCAGCTTCATTGGGCTGGGTGTTGTCAGACGAAAAATTCTTTAAGGTAGATGCCATCAATCTTTTAAAACTCAGGGGAAGCTACGGGCAAACCGGAAATACAAATGTTCCTAATGGGATTATACACGACCAGTTTGGTATCCGTCCTGGAGGCGATCAGTCGTTGCAGGGTACACCGGGTACCAGTTTGCAAAATATTGGTAATTCAGATATCAAGTGGGAAACTACAAGTACCTATGATTTTGGTTTTGATTTTGGATTGTTTAAAAACAGAATCAACGGATCAGTGGCCTATTACAAACAAAAGGTTAAAGACCTACTACTGGCTACTGCTTTGCCACCTTCTGCCGGCATTGAAGGGGGAAATGTTAATTGGGAAAACATTGGTGATATGGAAAACAAGGGGTTTGAGTTTAATATTCAGGCCATTGTAATTGATAAAGCGGTGAAATGGTCGGTTGGGGGTAATTTCGCGACTAATAATAATAAAGTTCTTGCTCTGGATCCTCAATCAGACAGCAACGGGGTTGGCATTCTAAGTTATGACGCCGGAAGTATTAACCGCCGGATTACTAAAACCGGATATTCAATTCAGACCTTCTATATGGCTGAATCTGCCGGAGTTGATGTTCAGAAAGGGATACCGATGATCTATGAAGTCAAGACAAATAAAGACGGATCAACTGAGCACACCGGCAAGATCATTCCCGGTACCCAGACAAACATTGACGCGAATAAGATGATTCTGAACGGCAAATCAGCACTTCCAAAGATCGTGGGTGGTTTAAATACCAATGTGGCTTATAAACATTTCGATCTGAATATGGTCTGGTCATTTGCCTTTGGACACTATATTTACAATGCCACAAGACAGAGTTTATTAACGCCCAACAGGGGGGTTCTTGCTGTCTCTTCCGAATTACTAACCAATAGCTGGCAAAAGGCAGGCGATCATGCAAAGCTGCCTCAGGTCGTATCACAAGTGCAGTATTTTTACGATGATCAGGGTAACGCTTCCGCAGATCCTGTGCCTTATGGCAGTGATAACAATACTCCTTCAAGCAATTACCTTGAAAAGGGAGATTATTTAAGACTGAGGAATTTGCAATTGGGGTATACCTTTCCCTCGCGGATAATCAACAGGGTGAACCTCCAGAACCTCAGGGTTTATGTAAGTGGCAGTAACTTAATGACCATCACAAAATTTTCAGGTTATGATCCCGAAGCCGGTGGTCTGCAAAGTTTTGATGCAATGCCTCAATCCAGAAGTTTTATGTTGGGCGTCAATGTTAACTTTTAATCATAAGTAAAACACCATGAAAAATCTAAAAAATATAACACTGATAATCCTTCTTCTTATTTCAGGAGGATCGTGTAAACAAGATACATTCTTTCAATTATCCAGGCCGGTTCAACCACCATGGACTTCAGTTACTGAGTTTGAAAACGCAGTCCGTGAACCTTATGTCCTGATGATGGGATCAGCATGGGGTAGCCCGGTTGGCACCTTAAGTTTAAAAAATTATGCAGAATCGGATATTTCACAGCTTTTGCAGGGGATTACCGGTGCGAATTATTCGATTAATTACTACAACAGGCTTTATAAGACACTCCTGCCGGAAGACGAGATCAGCTGGTGTTTTCCTTACCTGTATGATGTGATCACCGCATGTAATGCTCCTTTACAATTACTTGCGGATGCTGCCGCAGCCAATAAAGACCCATTTCCGGCGATGACGACCTCAGACAAGGAGCTGTTATCAAGATATAAAGGTGAATTGCTGTTTATGAGAGGTTTGGCATATTGGTACCTCGCCCGAATGTATGCACCGCCCTATGATCCTGCTGGAACCAATGATAAGGGCTATTTCGTGTTAAGAAGAGAATATACCAATAGTGCAACGGCGCTTAAAAATCCAAAACTTGGAACAGTTGCTGAAGTCTGGAAAGCAATCCAGGAAGATCTTGAACAGGCAAAAAGTTTATTGCCGGAAAGTTATGTAACCACAGAACCAGCACCCAAAGGGCGGGTTAATAAATTTGCTGCATCGGCAATGTTATCAAGGGTTTACTTTATTACAGGACAATTTGCAAAAGCAAAAACAGAGTGTGACTATGTCATCGGAGGTCCATATAAATTAGATAACGATCCGTTCACTCCCTTTAATCTTAATGCAGGTGCAAACAGTGATGAAGTAATCTGGGAAATAGCGTTTTTCTCGGGATCTGCAAGGTATGACCGTGTTCCGACCATCTTTTCAAAATGTAATTACAATGCACGAAATGGCGGCAGAGGCGCAGGCGGTGCATCATACAGCAGATGTACCTGGGCGAATCTCACCCTAGCCTATAGTACCCTAAAGCAAATTGGGTGGATGGCTGATGGCCAAAATGGCAACTATACAACTTTACCTGGTGCGCTTAAGGATAAAAGGTTTACAACCAACTATTGCCGGCTGGGCGAATACCGGGATATTCCTGCTGGGATATCGGCAGATTCAGTACTTAAGTTTCAAAACACCTATGAAACAGCAATATCTGTAATTACAACTCCCCAGGTTTGGGAAGATAAACATTTCCGTGCTGCTGACGGAAGACGTTCTAATGTTCCTATGCTTCGTTTATCTGAATTCCTTTTGACAAGATCGATTATCCTCTTCAATCAGAATGATAAGGCAGGAGCTGCTGCCGATTTGAACGTGGTCAGAGAAAGGGCAGGTCTTGATGATATTCTTGGTGCCAATATTACAGCCCAGGATATACACAATGAACGAATCCGCGAACTGGCCGCTGAAAATGGTGACAGAACTTACTACCTGATTGGGTTGAGACAGCCAATCGGAATTGGTGATCGTGATGCAGGAAAGTTCACTCCGATACTGCCTCCTTATTCTGACTATTACTGGCAAGTACCTTTGGAGGAGCAGCAACTCAACAAGGCATACACTAAATAGAAAAAACCTGGATTGACAATTAACCAGCGATTAAAACAATACTGCAATAATTTATTGGAGTATTGTTTTTTTATTTTTATAGTCTTTGTGTGCATCAAAATTTTGAAAGTAAATTGAATTGCTTCTGTTTCGGGTTGTTTTATGTTCAATAAAAATAGTTTCAATATGATAACTATCAATAAACTGGTCTGTCAATTTCTCATCGTGCCATGTGCCTTTGCATCACTAAGCCTCAAGGCACAAGCGGTTATTTCTTTCAAGGCAGCAATTTCAGTTGACCAAAAAATCCGGGAATTAGTAAGAGAAAATGGACGGCTTATTTTGCATCTTACGAAGAACAGAGGTAGGGAACCCCGGAATGGGTCCGAAATAACCATCGGCAAAACAGCTGTTAACTGGAATCCGGATCAACCTTTGGTTTTTAATACTAATGAGATTAGTGTGCTTTCTAACGGTCTGGATAAACTTACTGCTCCCGTTTCGGATCTCTGGTATTGCCAGGTTGTTTATAAACAGAATAGCGATGACGGGCAGGAAAATGTTCCGGGAAATATTATAAGTGATATCGATTCTGTACTTCTGGTTCCGAATTCAGATCTTCGTCTGAAACTCAATAAAGTAATTCCTGATTTTCAAATTATTGATCATAAATTCGTTAAAGGAGTGGTCATAAAAAGCAAGTATCTTTCTGAATTTTCAGGGAGAGACCGCTATCTCAGAGCATCAGTTTTGCTTCCCTCAGGTTATTTCGATCACCCGGAACGGTCTTATCCCATTTGTTACAGGGCTCCGGGATTAAACGGGCGCTCCTACTATGTCAGAGATTTTATTACCGATCACAAGTTTTCAGATTGGTGGTTTACTGAGCAGGCTCCCCAGATCATTTATGTGCTTCTTGATTCGCAAGGACCTTATGGCGATACGTACCAGGTTGATTCAGAAAATAACGGCCCATGCGGAAAGGCGTTGACACAGGAGCTGATTCCTGAAATTGAACGACTTGTCCATTATGACAAGAACTGCCACAGGCGCTATGTCGTGGGTTATTCAACAGGCGGATGGATAGCCCTGGGATTACAGATTTTTTATCCCGATTTTTTCGATGGCGCATGGTCTTACAGTCCTGATCCGGTTGATTTTGAACACTATGGGTTGATCAATATTTATCAGGATGAAGCTGCATTTTATAACCGGTTTGGATATTTGCAACCTGGAAGACGGACCATCTATGATGAACCGACCTTATCGATGAAGGAGTGGATCAGAGGTGAAAATACTGTCAGCATTACAAATAACTATCTGGTTTCAGGAGGACAGTTCGGGGCCTACAACGCTGTTTTCGGGCCAAAGGGTAAAGATGGCCTCCCTTCCCTGATGTTCGATCCGGTAAGTGGAAAAATAGATCACACAATTGCAGCACAATGGGAAAAATACGATCTGAAAAAAATCCTTGAGAAAAACTGGAGTTCTTTGGGCCCAAAACTTCAGGGTAAAATATGGATCTGGACCGGCGATATGGATGGTCTCTATTCAAATATCGCCACCCGGTTCCTGAAGCTGTTTCTCGATAAAACCGTAAATCCAAAATCCGATGCACAAATAAACTTCACCCCAATGGCAGGCCATTGCCAGGAATGGAACGATAAGGCTGCCTTGACTTTAATTGCAGAGAAAGTGGCAGTGATAAAGAAATAGATATTGAAATTGTTATTTTTAACAACAGAAATCGTAAGTCTTAATTGTTTACAATTTATCCGGACTTTTAACAAAGAAATAGGTGTACTTTAACCTTGCACACTACAAAACTTGAATTATGAAAAATACTCTTATGCTTTTTGCTTGTCTGAGTACTTTTAGCCTCTTTGCACAGATAAGCGGAGAGAAATTAAGCTATCATACCATCAAAACCGATAGCCAGGGCCAGCTGCTCCCGTGGTACGACAATGATCCGGGCAAATCCTATGATCATATCGTTAATATTGTCTGGAAGTTCTGGGATAATATGCGAACTGATCTGAACGGATTACCTTATCATATGAATCACCAGGTGTGGAAGAAGGATTACAACGATTCACGCGGAATCGGGGGTGACCAGATCCAGATGGCTTTATCTTCATGGCGATTACTATACGCCTATTCAGGTGATGAACGGTTAGTGAATAATATGCTGTTCATGACCGATTATTATTTATCACATTCGCTCTCGGGGCCGGAGAGTAAATGGAAGAATCTTCCTTATCCCTACAATACATTGATTTATTCTGGCATCTATGACGGCGATATGATTAGCGGAAAGGGCTATACCCAACCCGACAAGGCCGGTTCATTCGGGTATGAACTGATCAATATTTATAAGATAACAGAAAAAACGGTTTACCTTGATGCTGCAATTGCCATTGCAAATACCTTGTCTGAAAAGATGGCGTCAGGAGACAATGACAATTCACCTCTTCCTTTCAGGGTTAATGCCTTAACCGGTGAAGTTGGCCGGATGCTGATTGATAATAAATATGAAATTACCTATTCATATACCTCTAACTGGACAGGAGCCATGCGATTATTCACCGAACTCATTGCTCTTGGGAAAGGGGATGTCAACAATTACAAAAAATCATTTCAGACCCTTCTCAACTGGATGAAGCAGTATCCGTTAAAAACAAATAAATGGGGACCCTTTTTCGAAGATGTAGGTGCGTGGTCTGATACCCAGATTAATGCAGTAACCTTTGCCCAGTATATTCTTGAGAATCCTGACTTGTTCGAAAACGGAAAAGTCTCAGCCCGGGCGATTTTAGACTGGGTATACAAGGAACTTGGGAATCCCAAATGGGAGAAGTACGGAGTAGCTGTGGTGAATGAACAAACTGCTTATCGTGTTCCCGGAAATAGTCATACTTCCAGACAAGGTGCCGTTGAGCTTCTCTACGCTTCCAAAACCGGAAATTTTGCCGCTAAAGAAAGGGGGATCAGGCAACTGAGCTGGGCTACCTATATGGTCAAAGAGGATGGCGAGAGTACTTATCCGAACGGAGAAACCTGGATGACTGATGGTTATGGAGACTATATCCGACACTATATCAGAGCAATGGAATCATTTCCTGAGATTGCACCATCAAACCAGGATCATCTTTTATCAACAACCTCCGTGATCCGGAACGTGGAATATAAAGCTAAAAGTATTCAATACAGGACTTTTGATCTCAAATCGACAGAGATACTTAGACTTCAGTTTAAGCCCAAATCTGTCCAATGCGGTGAATTAAAACTGACTGAAACCGATTTGCCGGATCAAAATGAACGATGGAACTGGAAGCCTTTAATAGAGGGGGGAATTCTGAAAATTGTACATCAGAACGGAAAGAAGATTGTTGTAAATTTTTAACCGATCCCTCCATGATAAATTCTTCAAAAAAGAGATACCTGTTTTTGCTTTTTTCATTGATAATTAGTCAGCTGAGCTTTGGATTAAAGCCGGTATATGTTTCCCCGACCGGAAGTGATTCGGGAGACGGCAGTTTTAATAGCCCTTTTTTCACGATTCAAAAAGCCCGGGATCTTATTCGCTCCAAAAAAATGTCGGGGGAAAAGGGACCGTATTCAATCCTTTTGGGCAAAGGTGATTATTATTTTGAACATACGTTAAGCCTTGATCAGCAAGATAACGGACTGTATATTTCTTCGATAAAGGGAGAAAAAGTCCGTTTTACCGGAGGAATTTCAATCAATCCTGCAGAAGCCCATCCAGTTGCTGAAAGTGAAAAAGGGGATATGTTTCAGTTAAAAGTTCGAAACCATATCCTGATGGTCAATCTTAAGAAATTGGGGATTACTGATTATGGGATTCTGACACAGTTTGGTTTTGGACATCCGTTAAGTGCAACAGGAATGGAACTTTTTATCAACGGGAAATCCTCTCATCTGTCGCGGTGGCCAAACGATTCAATTGTCCCTCTTGTAAACGTACTAGACAAAGGTTCAGTAGCTGCCGAGGGAGACAAGGGTACGCGGGGAGGGAGATTTACCTATTCAGGAAATCACCCGTCTTTATGGAAACATCGCGAAGATATCTGGATTTTTGGCTATTTCAGGTATGGCTGGGCCGATGATGCGATCCAAATTGCCTCAATTGATACTGTAGGAAGAATATTAACAACGGTTCAGCCTCACCTGTATGGGTTCTCATCAGGTCAGAAGTGGAATGGGTGGTATGCATACAATATCGCCGAAGAAGTGGACGAACCGGGTGAATATTATATCGACCGCAGGGAAGGAATCCTCTATTTCTATAATCCGGGTAAAATTGATCGTCTGGAAGTTTCTGTTTTGAAAGATCCGTTTATTGCGATTAGTGAAACTTCAGATATTGGTATAAATGGAATCATGTTTGAATGTGCCGGAGGAATCGGGGTTGAGATTAAAGGGGCAAATAATTGTGTGTTGAAGCGATGTTCGTTTCTAAATCTGGGATTGTATGCTGTAAGTATCGATGACATTAAAGACGGCGTAGCTGGCAAAAAAAACGGTCTTAAAGATTGTAAGATTTCACAAACGGGGGCCGGAGGAGTGCACCTGTTTGGTGGTAACCGGAAAACACTTAATTCAGCCGGGAATTTTGTGGAGAATTGTTCCATTCACGATTTTAACCGGATTACAAAAACCTATTGTGCAGGAGTGCAGATCACTGGCGTTGGGAACCGGATTTCACATTGCGAAATATTCAATTCTCCGCATGTCGCAATCCTGTTGTCGGGGAACGACCATCTTATCGAATATAATGATATTCATGATGTTTGCCAATCGACAGATGATGTGGGAGCACTTTATTACGGGCGCAATCCATCGGAAAGGGGACATCAGGTACGATACAATTATTTTCATGCGATCGGGCTGAATCATGCACATACCTCTGCCGTATATCATGATGACGGGGCTTGCGGCATGGCTCTCTTCGGAAACGTTTTTTACAAGGCAGGGAGCTGGCCCTCCCTGATAGGCGGAGGTAGTGACAATTCGTATATAAACAATATTTTTATCGATTGTCCTGTTGCGTTTTATGTGGATAACCGTTTACAAAACTGGGCAAAAGATATGGTAGCCAAAGGCGAAATCTTCGAGAAGGATCTGAATGAAATCAACTATAATAAACTCCCTTACAGCCTTAGATATATTGAACTTTCAAAATATTGGGCAGATAACCCGGCCCTACCGAAACGAAACGTTGTCGACAGAAATGTATTTGTACGTGTCAAAACTGTAATCGAAGGGGATAAAAAGTTTCTTGAATATTCCGATAATAACTTTGTCACTGATCTGGATCCCGGTTTTGTAAATGATAAAGAGCACAATTTCAAGCTGAAAAAATCATCGGAAATCTTCACTAAAGTAACAGGATTTGAGCAAATTCCCTTTGAAAAAATTGGCATCCGGAAAATCGTAAAGCATAAACAGAAATAAACATGCAAAATAAAATTTCCAAATCAGCTTTATTAATTCTCTCAATTTATTTGAGTTGCAATCCGCAGCTTTCATTTTCGCAAAAAGACTTTACACATTACGTAAACCCAATGATTGGGACGGCTCCAACTACTACGATTTCCGGCTTAAAACACAGTGATGGAACAGAGCTCAATGCAATGGTACAACCATCGGTTACGACCCCATTTGCAATGACTAACTGGTCTGCTCAAACCACAAACACCGAAAAGAAGTGTGTTTCTTCATACTATTACAAAGATTCTTTGATCACAGGATTTCGCGGATCTCACTGGCTGAGTGGTTCATGCACACAGGAGTACGGATCTATGGCGATCATGCCAGAATCGGGCCAGTTAGTGTCCAACCCATGGAAGCGTGGCTCAAGGTATTCTCACAACTTGGAGGTTTCCTCTCCGCAATACTATAAAGTTGAACTTGGAACCTATCATATCACAGCCGAGATGTCAGCCACAACCCGCTGCGGAATCTTCTGCTTTACTTTTCAAAATGAAGGGGAGGCTCACATAATTGTTAATCCCAACAATGACAAAAGTGAAGGATTTGTTCAGGTAATTCCTGAACAAAGAGAGATTGTTGGCTACAATCTAATTCGCCGGATTTATCAGGGTTATGGTAAAAAGGCTGGATTTTCAGGTTATTTCGTGATGCGGATGGAGAAAACACCTGAATCCTATGGCGTTTTTACAGGCGATAAGATTATTAAGGGAGAGACTCAGATCAAAAATTTGCCTTTAGTGGGAGGTTACTTTTCATTCCGTTCAGGTAAGGGAGAAAAGGTTAGGGTAAAGGTTGGAACCTCATTTGTGAGTATCGATCAGGCCCGCAAAAACCTCGATGCTGAAATCCCGGAGTTCGACTTCGGGCTTGCAGAACAGAATCTTAAAACCCAGTGGAATGGAATCCTGTCGCGAATTATTGTTGAGAGCACAGATAAGGATGAACTTGTAAAGTTCTATACTGCAATGTACCATTCGTTTCAGCAACCGCGCACCTATAATGATGTAGATGGACTCCATCCACGTTTTGACGGCAACGATCAGACCGATACAATTTGCAACGGAAATTACTATGGCGACTTCTCTGCATGGGATACTTACCGGGCCCTGCACCCGCTTTATAACCTGATAGCTCCGGAATATAATAAAGATATGGTCAAATCACTGTTAACAATGGGAAAGGTACGGGGATGGCTCCCTATTTTTCCGCAATGGAACAGCTACACAGCTGCTATGATTGGTGACCATACCGCCTCTATTATTGCTGAGGCGTATATTAAAGGAGTTGTCGATCTTACGGAATCTGATTTTCAATTACTTAAACATAATGCCACTGAAACTCCGATTGTCTGGCAGGATTATCTCGATGGGAAAGGGCGCCGGGCATTGCCTTCATACCTTAAATATGGCTATGTCCCATTGGAAGACTCTGTCAAAGAGGCGTTTCATAAAGGAGAACAGGTATCGCGTACACTGGAATATGCGTATGATGATTTTTCCCTGGCACAGGTGGCCCAAAAGATGGGCAAGCAGGACGAATATAATTACTTTATGAAACGGGCCCAAAATTATCGTAACGTATTCGATCCGTCTGTAAACAATATGAATGGGCGATTTGCTAATGGCAACTTTACAACGGACTTCGATAAGAACAAAAAAATGCCATACATCACCGAAGGGACACCATGGCAATATAACTGGTATGTTCCCCAGGACCTTGAAGGGCTGATCGGACTGATGGGAGGGAAGGATAAATTTAACCGGACCCTTGATGAATTTTTTGCCCAGGGACAATACTGGCACGGGAATGAACCTGGGCAGCAGATTCCGTTTTTATATACTTATTCCGGTCAACCCTGGAAATCGGCAAAGGTTGTGAGGGATGTTCTGAAAACGGAATATGGAACCGGCCCTGGCGGATTAAGCGGGAATGACGATTCGGGACAAATGTCTGCCTGGTATGTTCTTGCGGCAATTGGTTTTTATCCGGTCTGCCCTTCACTTCCGGAGTATGCTGTAACGGGTCCTCTCTTCGAAAAGGTAACCATCAAACTTGGGAACGGGAAAACTCTGGTCCTTGCTGCACCGGGCATTTCAGAAAAGAGATGCTTCATAAAGTCAATTAATTTTAATGGCAAGGTGATTGATAATTACAGATTTTCTCATTTTGATTTAATGAATGGGGGAACGATTGATTTTGAGATGACTGATCATCAGGAATAGGCAAAATCAAGGAGTTATTTGTTTAGCTATTCTATGAGTACTCTTGTTTGACAGATTATTTGGTTTGATATAGGAATTCCTAAACCACCTTTTAGTTTGCGAGAAATTTTAAATTACATAAGATGTAGATATTCAT
>CAIOOC010000803.1 GCA_903859795.1 uncultured Bacteroidia bacterium | reverse complement strand
GCAGCGGAATGAGGAATCTCTTCAAAATTTAAATAAGGTTTGTAACAACCTGGTGGTCTGATCTACTAAGGTTCAAGAATATAGATAAGGTTTTAGAAGAATTATAAAAAAGAATATAATGCATTATTACAGTACCAACCATAATACTCCCAATGTCACCCTTGAGCTTGCCGTAACCCAGGGATTAGCAGCAGACCGTGGCTTATTTATGCCTGAGCGGATTGAGCCGATGCCCGCTTCATTTTTTAGCGAAATAAGTGCCATGAGTTTCCAGGAATTGTCTTTTGAAGTGGCAAAAAAATTCTTTGGCGAAGATATACCCGAATACACGCTACAAAAGATCGTGTTTAATACCCTGACCTTTGATACCCCACTGGTCGAAGTGAATGAAAATATTTATTCACTGGAGCTTTTCCATGGTCCGACTTCTGCTTTTAAGGACGTAGGCGCTCGTTTTATGGCCAGGCTCTTGTCTCACTTCCTTGGGAAAGAAAAAAAGATGGTCCATGTTTTGGTTGCAACTTCAGGCGATACAGGAAGTGCAGTGGCAAATGGTTTTCTTGGGGTTTCCGGAATAAAGGTACATGTGCTGTATCCAAAAGGCAAAGTAAGCGATATACAGGAGAAACAGTTCACAACTTTAGGCCAGAACATAACAGCGCTGGAGATTGATGGTACCTTTGATGATTGTCAGGCGTTAGTGAAGTCGGCATTTATGGATGAGGAACTTAAAAAGAAGATAACCATCACCTCGGCTAACTCAATTAATGTTGCCCGGTTTTTACCCCAGGCATTCTACTATTTTAATGCGTGGGCTAAGTTGAAGGATAAATCACGCGATGTAGTCTTTTCTGTTCCAAGCGGTAACTTTGGAAACCTTACCGCCGGACTATTTGCACAAAAGATGGGGTTGCCTGTCAAAAAATTTATTGCAGCTAATAACCTGAATGATATTGTATTCAAATACCTGAATTCCGGTGTTTACAAGCCACGGCCTTCGGTCTCCACGATTGCCAATGCGATGGATGTTGGTGACCCAAGTAATTTTGCCCGGATACTCGATCTGTTTAATAATGATCATACGGCGATTTCAAATATTATGGTTGGTACTTCTTATAACGATGATCAAATCCGGGAAACTCTTCTATCTGTTTATAAAAGTACGGGTTATCTTCTCGATCCTCATGGTGCTGTTGGCTATCGGGCACTTAAAGAATTGTTGAAAGAGGGCGAAACAGGGATTTTTCTTGAAACTGCACATCCCGCCAAGTTTACCGAAACTGTAGAGGAAGTCGTAGGAAAAGGAAATGTTCCGATGCCCCAAAAACTTCTGAATTTCATGAAAGGGGAGAAACTTAGCATTGAATTTCCTTCAACATATGAAACATTCAGAGGATATCTCGTTGATCTGGAATAGATTGATGCCCCATATACAATTCGCGGCACCCCCGGGTGAGGCGATTTTTAATCGCCTGAATGACAGCCTCTTTATAATATTCCTTAATTATATCAGGATTTACTCTGATTTTAAGGGAATGATGGATACCGGGGCTGGGACAAAATGTTATTTATAATTACTCTAAATTTGTTCCACGTGAAACGTTAAACATCTGTATATTAGGTTAATAATGTATTTTTTTCTATCTTTGGAT
>CAIOOC010000802.1 GCA_903859795.1 uncultured Bacteroidia bacterium | reverse complement strand
AAGATGAAAAATTTATTAATTATTCTAATGCTGTTTTTATTTACATCATGTAATATATTAAATCCGGCAGTTAAGGTTACAGATTTCGCTGATTTCAGAGAATTTAAAGACTTCTATTTTACCGAATCAAATTCTGTAAGTTTCCAATTTACTCCGCTTGGTATTGTTTCTGCTGTTCGTGTGTCAGGTGATGAGGAAATAACAACACAAAATAAAAATTCAGAACCTAAGTATGGTTACATTCGCGCGACCAGTCAAGATGCCTTGCGATTAATATATGATAAAGCAAAAATTATCGGCGCAAACGGAATAATAAATATCAAATTGGAATATTTAAAAGCAAATGATAGTTATGGATCTAATAACGGCTATTTTGTTACAGGAATGGCAATAAAAAAAGACTAAAAAAGCCGCTACAACTTTCAATGTAGACGGTTCTTTTAATCTCATTCAGAACTTATTTTATACCCGGTTTTACCCAAATATCCTCATTTGAAAAAATATATTTTCTATAACTTTCAATCAATTTCGAGATTTCTTTTTTGCAATAGTCTTCATAAATTTCTTTTTGTTTTTCTGGACCATAACCGCCTACACTTGGGAATGCCCAAATCCCTATTGGTTCAATCTCAATTTTCACAGTGTTATCTTTGACAATTAATGATATTAATGAAAATAATTCAGGTTCAGAGTTCATTCGATACTTACCCATTATTTTTCCTGCTTCTTTATCACTAAATTGGATGACGCTCTTGGCGTTGTTGAAATTTCTAACCATCCATTCGTTCGATTTTAGATAAAGTTCATTTTTAGATCCTGTTACTTCTATAATATCACCTGTTTTTTTAACTGATACCATTATTGTGGCACAAGATGATAAAAGAAAGTAGAGTAGGATTAAATAGATAGATTTCATGTTTTGAGGATTTAGTATATTGTCAGCCTACTTAGAGTCTGTCTTTAATGTATAAAATACGGAATCAGTTTCTACAATAGCATCGAGTAATAATATCAGTTTAGGCCAATTTAAATTGGCTTTTCTTTAGAAGTAGGCACACGGTAAATCAGCCGCATATCACCTTTCTCCCAAGTAAACCTTCTGAGTGTCTGTTTTTGCTCCTTCTTTTTTTCGGACTTACTCCGTTCGGTCGCTTTTTTGGGCATGGCAATTATTTTTATTTGGTACACTAAAAGTACTAAAAATCAACCGTAAATACAAATATTCAATTGTAATGGGCAAGATTTTTCTAAATGTGGAACTAATTCAGGTTAAGCCCAGACTGTAAGAATAAGTAGTCGCAAATACAAATTAGTGAAACCCGTAATGTCTTTTTAAACGCAATGGGAACACGTGTTTTTCTTATCTGACGGTGTTCAACGGTTCCAGTCAAAGTGTCCTTAGCATCATCGGGTTCATTTTTTCTGATTTTCCCTTAACGTTTGTAGTATCTAACGGTTCAGAATTCCAATTTCCCTAACCTTTCAGTATGTTCTTGAATTGAATCTATAATTGCGATGTCGAGCAAAGAAATGTAAAATTCTGTTTTTTTCCCTTTCCTGAGATATTTTTTTTCTGCAAAGAGTGTCGCTACGTTGCCTCTTTTACCACTAAAAACTTCATCTAATACAATCTTCATAACATTTACATTCTGATCCTCAATGTTGTACTTTTTACAATGAAATCTCAACCATCCCACCCATTGATCATATTGTCTAATTGCATAATCTTTTAAACTTGTTTCCATAATCCGTTAATTTTTT
>CAIOOC010000801.1 GCA_903859795.1 uncultured Bacteroidia bacterium | reverse complement strand
GGTTATCAGGGGATCCATTTTGCCGATGACTGGGGCTCGCAAACAAATCTGATTATACCTCCGGATATGTGGAGATCCTTCTTCAAACCTGTTTATCAGGAAATGTTTTCGAAGGTTAAGCAAAAAGGGGTTCATGTCTGGTACCATAGCGATGGCAATATTCTTGAAATTATGCCCGATTTTATCGAACTTGGAGTCGATGTCCTGAATTGCCAGGCCTCTGTAATGGATATGAATGAGCTTGGAAAATATGCAGGACAAATTGCCTTCCGCACAGATATCGATCGTCAGCATATACTACCCTTTGTTGCACCTTCTGAAGTAAAGGATTACATTTTTAATCTTTTTCATCAGCTTGGTACCCCTGATGGGGGGATTGTAGCATGCGGCGAAATAAGCGAAGATGTACCTCTCGAAAATATTAAAGCTATGTACGAAGCGTTTACTGAATTTAAATGGTAAATCAATAACGAGCCGAATGAAAAAATCTACATTACAGTTATTTCTACTAATCATTTTGATCCTGGGTTTTACCCATCCGCTCCTCGCTCAGGCAATACCGGATAAAGATTTTAAAATCTTCATGGTAACTCATTCACATGCTGATTTATCTTGGCCTGATACCCCCGAGATCTGTACCAATCTGAATGTGCAGGCAATTAAAAAAATCGATAGAGATACTTAAAGAGCTCAAAGATTTTAAATTTTCAGAGGAGGATGTGTTTGTTCTGCAGGAGTTTTTAAGGCGTTATCCTTCCCAGACCGAAGAGGTTAAGGATTTATTTAAAAAAAATATTCTTGAATGTGGCGCATTCTACCTCGGTCCAAGTGAACTTCTGCTTGGAGGCGAAGGTCTTATCAGGAATATTTATTTCGGGAAAGGTTGGCTAAAAAGTAAATTCGGGGTGAATACCGAGTTTGCGTGGAATGTCGATGAACCCGGACATACGCTGCAAATGCCGCAGATATTGTCGAAAGCCGGCATCAAAAATTTCATCATCTGGAAAGTTCTTATCCGAAATGAGAACAATCTGAATGTGACTGGCTATGTCGGTCCGGCAATTTTCCGCTGGCAGTCACCCGACGGTTCCAATGTCCTTGTAGCCCATTGTCCTGAAGGCTACTCAGCCGGGTCAAAACTGCGCACAAATGATTTTAAAGCAGCAGAACAGGCGTTAACAGGATTTAAAGATCGTCAGATTGCCCGGCATAACGGGTTTAATCTTCCTCCCGTTATTTTAATGGCAGAGGGGGGCGACTGTACCATTCCTGATCCTTTGTTAGCGATAAATGCCAGACGCTGGAATGAAAAATATGGCACTCCCACAATTAAACTGGCCACTGCAAATGAATATTTTAAGTCGGTTGAAGATGCGGCACAGAGTGGGAAAGGAAAAATTCAGACAATAACCGGAGAAATGCCTGCATGGTGGGATGGAACTCAGTCTGTCGAAAATGATGCATTTATGCTCACACGACACGCTGAATATCTACTTACTACAGCAGAAAAATTTTCAACAATAAACAAACTGCTTTTACCGACCTATGATTATCCCCAAACCGCCATCAACAACGCATGGCAGGAAAAACTATGGGTTCATGAGCATAATTGGGGAGGGAATAAAGGGATAATCAGCGATGCGGTTAAACTAGCAAACGCCCGTAACATGTACACTCATTCAAATGACCTGGTTTCGGGTGCACTGGGAACACTCACAAAGAACATCAGATGCAGCAAGGTTGGAATCCCCCTGGTTGTATTTAATAGTCTGGCGTGGGAACGAACTGACTTTGTTGATCATATTGTTTCTATTCCCAAACTGGGAATCAGCGTGCTTTCCCTCACAGATGTAAAGGGCAAATACATACCGTCGCAGATTAAAACACTTTCAACTTATCCCGATGGCAGCATAGAAAGGGCTGAGGTGAAATTTGAGGCGTCCGTTCCGTCTCTGGGCTATGCAACATTCTATCTCACCGAAGGGAAGAACAAATATGTCAAAGCACTTTCTGCTTCTGCAACGATGATAGAAAACCGGTTTTTTATAGTGAAAATTGATTCAATATCGGGTGGAATCACAAGTATTTATGATAAGGTTAACAGCAGGGAAATCCTAAGCACAAGCATGTATAAAGGGAATGAATTAATCGCGATTGAAAATCTGGGTGTGGATGAGGCTGAAGAATTTACCGACAAATG
>CAIOOC010000800.1 GCA_903859795.1 uncultured Bacteroidia bacterium | reverse complement strand
TTTCCCCGCGAAACGTATTTCGCCGCTGCGGCCCCTCGTGCCCTCGTGCCCTCGTAACCCTATTTCCCAAACGATCCCAACGTCTTTCTTAGCCCCTCCCTAGCCGAAACAGGCATTTGAGTAATCCCCAATGCCTGTTTTAGTTTATTGTTTGAGACTACGTAGCTTTCGGTGAGTTTTTGCAACCGCATGGTGTTTAGCGGGAGATGAAGCAGTGTTCCGATCCTGGCACAAAAGTGCAAAAACGATTTATTCAGTTTACAGGTTCGGTTCGGTCTACCAAGGACATCTGCCATTATGGCGATGAACTCGTTTGTTGATACATGTTCATCATCTGCCACGTTATAGGTGCCCGATGGGATCTCTTTTTCGACAAGTTGGGTAATTACAAAGTTCAGATTATCGATAGAGGTAAACGATCTTTTGATTTCGAAAGCGCCAAGCGGGTAGGGGATCCCTTTTTTTATCACGTTATAGAGTAAGTTCAGATTTCCCTTATTCCCCGGACCATGAATCATACAGGGCCTTAAAATATATACCTTTTTCTCCTCTTCACCTTCTCGCCCGTTCGCCTCATCGCCCCCTCGTGTCGTCGTTCCATCGTTCCATCGTTCAGTCGTGCAGTCGCTACCTTGCACCCCTTCTCCCCACTTGCACTGAGCGCAGTCGAAGTGTCGCCCCATCGCCCCTTCTCCCATTCGCCCATTCGGGAACCGATATATTCCTCTGCAGCCAATTTACTCTCCCCATACGGACCCTTGGGAGCGGGCACCACCTCTTCGGTTAAGATGTACTCTCCGACGCTGTCAGCCACCGCCTTTACGGAGCTGAAGTAAATGAATTTTTGAGCATGTGAAGTTAAGAACCAATCAAAGATCTTCTGTGTTAAACCGGTATTGATCTCAAAGTAGAGGTGGGCAGTGGTTTGGCATTTGGTATCGTGGGCTTTGCCGGCCAGATGGATAATACAATCAATGGGCGGGATTTGATCCAGCTCATTCCATCCATAGGTTTTAAAAACTCCATCCTTTTGGTGTGAAACGATATCCAATCCATAAATAGTGTGGTGTTGGTTTAAACCGGAAACTAAATTGCTCCCTACAAAACCGTGGATGCCGGTGATGAGTATGTTCATTCGGTTGGTTCTGGAAACAGGCTGTAAAAAGCTTAAGAAAATTGACTAATAAACTCAGATGGAGTGAATATTTCCAATTTCGACTTTTTGAAATCAGCAATGTTCCTTGTAATGATAATATTGATGTCGTTTTGGCTTGCACATTCTGTTTGTACACCATCTTCAAAATCTGTTAATTCAGAATCTAATGCACTGACAATAATTTCTTTGTTTACACCGGCAATATCTATGAAATCAAAAAGATTCTTTAAAAAAGAAATCGTCAATTGATGTCCTTTTGATTTTTTCAAGATATAGTAAATATCAGTAACTGTTGTAGCAGTTATATAAGATGGAATACTTAATTTATTGATTGTCAGCATAAGTTCTTTTGATTTTTCAAAGAATTCCCTGCGTTCCAATGCGATGTCAAGAATAATGTTAGTATCCAGCAAAATTTTGTTCATTTATATTTTTCCATCAGGTAGTTATATTTGACATCATCCGTTTTGGTAATTGTAAATACGCCAGCCCATTTCACGAAAAAACCATCCAATTTTTTATAACTGGATTTAATGTGTTTTTTAGGCTTTATAACTACAAATACCTCAACCTTTTGATCGGCATAATCTTTCAATTCAGGAATTTTTATAATCCCATTTTCCAAAACAGTTGTTGCAAATTTTAAGGCTTCCATTTTGCTTTGATTTTTTACAAAGTTAATGAATTCATCACCAATTGATTTTAAAATTATTTTTTAAACTGATTTATTGCGGCCGGCAATTGGAAACTAGCTAGTCGATCCTTAGTAACTCGTTTTTAAAATTTGAATTTCAAAAAAGAAAAGTTGTTGAAGAATTTCAAAAAAGAAATTTTTACTCTTTTGTTTGATTTTCTCCATTAATTTCTTGAAGTTCCATCCTGCAGCAGCCAATAAT
>CAIOOC010000799.1 GCA_903859795.1 uncultured Bacteroidia bacterium | reverse complement strand
GAACACTGATAAAAAACGACAGCCTGTTTTTAAACGGAGATTTCTATTACTTCGATAAACATTTTATGTTCTCAGCCTCAATTACCGGTTCTCATTTTGACGGAAGTTATCTTGATAACAGGGGTAAATCGCATCAGCTTACCGGGACAAAAGTGCCGGATATAAAGCCAATAAAAGATTATGGCTCAATGATTAATACGGCATTTTCACTTACAGAAAAGTGCCTTGTCAACGCAAAATGGCTTAAAACAGATGAATGGGACGACTTTAAGAAAAAGGTTAACAACTTGAAATTAAAGATATCAGATGACTATGAACTTGCTGCAACCTGTTTCTGGCTTGGGAAAAAACTTCCTTTCACACCTTTTGAAATTAACAAGGCCAGGCCACATCAAAAATTGTCAGGCAGAAGAATGCGGGCTGGAATCAGGGAAATAAAATCTTCATGCGTAATCATGGATGCCAATTCAATCCCGGGAACAAAAATGGAGATGGACAGCATTGCTTCAATTGTCAGTAAAAAGGGCTATCGCAGTCTGGTGATCGACCTGCGTGGGAACAACCGTTTAAGCCCTGTTAATGCAAATATTCTGCTCGGTTATATTGCAAGTCAACCATTTAAAGCAGGAGTATATCTGACAAGAATATGGAGTGATATTAATCCGGTAATTCCACAACACCTGAAGTATGATAAATTGTTTAAAGATTTTAATGAGCATGATTATGCATCCGGTTTACTCTACACAGAAGATGGAAGGTATCTTGATGTTGTCCCCGGGAAGAATTCATTTAATGGAAAGATCTATCTATTAACAGATTCAAAAACATCAAGAGCTGCCGAGATGGTGGCTTATACGTTGAAAAGCAGGAAAATTGCAACTATTGTGGGTCAAAAAAGCGCAGGGGTTACCTGCCTGACTGAAAGTATCAGAATTAATTCTGAATATGATCTGATCCTGCCCGATTGCGACTTTTATACACCTGAGGGAAAAAGTTTGAGTAATGTTGGCGTTGAACCCGATATTGAAAAATCTGGGACTGAGGTTATGAACTATATTTTAAGTATAATTTGATTATCAGGTTTATGGAAATAAAATTACCACAGAGATTACACAAAGAGAAATAAGATAAGATTAACATATAACTACAAAAAACAGAACGACTATGGCAAAAGAATCTATTTCAAGACGCAATTTTCTCGCGAAGACTGCAGTCGGTGTCGCAGCTGCAGCAGTTACGACAGGTTCATCGGCAATGACAACCGCTTCGTATAACCGGATCATTGGTGCAAATGACCGGATTAACATTGGATTTCTGGGTTGTGGCTCAAGAAGCAAGGGACACCAGAATATGGTGAAAATGTCTGCAAAAGATAAAAATCTGGGTGTTATAGCGGTATGCGATTTATGGTCAAAAAGCAGGGAAGGGACAGCTGTCAGGGTTAACGAAATGTTTAACACTGAAGTGAAGCAGTTTAAATACTTTGAGCAAATGCTGAATATGCCTGAACTGGATGCGGTAATGATAGCCACAGGCGATTTCCAGCATGCAAAAATATTGGCAGAAGTGGTAAAGGCAGGAAAAGATTGTTATTGCGAAAAGCCTATGGCTGACAGTGTTGATGATGCCAAACTTGCGCGCGAAGCTGTCCTTAGCTCGAAACAGGTAGTGCAAATGGGGTCGCAATGGGTAAGTGAACCCGTACAGCGAAAGGTGCGTGATATTGTTCGATCCGGTAAATTGGGTCAGATAACCAAAATCGAACAGGTATGGAACGACAACGGCCCCCGGTGGCATAATCCCGATAACCCAAAGGTAAAGGCTATCCGCGAGGAAGATACCGACTGGAACAGGTGGCTTCTGGGTAAACCATATGAACCGTTTGATCCATGGAAATATTGCGAATTCAGGATCTTCAGGGACTATTCCGGTGGGATTACCTCTCAATGGATGTCACATGCTATCGGCCTGGTGCACTTTTATACAGATACCGCGATTCCTGACACGATGGTCGCGAACGGTGGTATTTTCGGATGGCCTGATATCCGCCAGAATCCGGATACGTTCCAGGCATTGGCGACATATAATGACTCTAAATTATTGTATTCATATTCATCAAGTTATGCGAATAAATTTGGTGATTACACTTGTATACGAGGAAAAGAGGGGACTCTTTTCGCTCATGGAGGCGAAGGTAGTCCGCGCTGGTTTTTTATTCCAGAACACTTAAAGCTGACCGGTGGTTTTGATTTCTATCAGGGACTAAAGGAGGCCGTTAAAAACGGTCAGGCTGAAATCATCACAACGGAAGAGTATGGGATGAAGATCCCACCTGCAAATCTTAGCGATGACAGTAAATTCCACATGGACAACTGGGCAGATTGCATGCGTAGCCGAAATAAAGAAACGAACGGGCATATTCATAGCGGATTCTGGCATTCAGTGGGTTGCGTAATGGCTACCCGTAGTTACAGGGAAGGCAAAAAATTGTACTGGGACAGGGCCAAAGAGGAAATTGTAGATCATCCGACAAGTTGATAGTTGCAGAATTAACTGCAACACCATCGAAATATTGGAGTAATTGTTTTGGAGTCTGAATATTTCTATTTTTGGCGTCTCAAAACGAACAGCAGTTAAATCATCTGACTTATCCTGATTTAAACAGAATTACTATTGAAAAAAAGCTCATTTCTTTGCTGGTACTTAAATTTATATGAAAAAAACATCACTTAGCGATATTGCAAAACACCTGGGTGTATCCAAGACCCTGGTTTCTTTTGTGTTAAACGGAAAAGGGAAGGAGTTCCGGATTAGTGAAGATATTTGTAACAAGGTGCTGGAAGTTGCTAAAGAGTTAAATTATCAACCTAACCGGATTGCACAGGGGCTGCGAACAGGAAGAACAAATACTATCGGTTTGATCATTGCCGATATTGCCAATCAGTTCTTTGGTATATTGGGTCGTGAGATAGAGCAGGAGGCAGCCCGCTACGGTTACAGGGTAATTTTTTGCAGTTCGGATGAAAATCCTGAGAAATCAAAGCAGCAAATTGCCATGTTGCAGCAAAGCCAGGTTGATGGCTATATCATCTCACCTCCAAAAAATAGTGAAGAACAGATCCGTTCGCTGGCAAGAGGGCATGTACCATTTGTTTTGATTGACCGCTATTTCCCCGAGATTGAATCGAACCATATTGTTGTAGATAATTTTGATGCAGCATACCGGGCGACAAATCATTTATTGTCGCTGGGACGAAAAAAAATTGCCAATATCACTGTAAACCTTGATCTTATCAACATGGTGCAGCGCACCGAAGGTTACAGGCAGGCACTGCGCGACGCATCGATACAGGTAGATGAGAACCTAATAAAAGTGCTTCCTTTCTCTCATGATAACAAGGATGTTGCCAGAGCTATAAAAGAACTTGTTGGAAAGCCCGGTCAAAAAAAGATCGATGCGATCTTGTTTTCAACGAGTAAACTTGGGATCAACGGGATTGAATGCATATCTTCTTTGGGATTGAAAATTCCTGACGATATTGCGATTGTGAGCTTCGATAATCCTGATGCCTATAAGATTTGCATCAGTCCGGTGACTGTAGTGAACCAACCCCTCAAAGAGATTGGTAAGACCGCTGTTCAGATGCTTCTAAATGAAATTAAACATCCCGATGTCCCTTCGAAGTTTCAGGAGGTCATCCTGAAAACAGATCTTATTATCCGAAAATCATGTGGATCTTAATTATTGATAATCAATTTTATAGCTATTAATTTATTCAAATATGAATACAACGATATGGATTATTCAAGGCATTCTTGCATTAATGTTTTTTATGGCAGGATTTATGAAATCGACTCAGCCAAAAGAGAAATTGGTAACGAGTCTTCCCTGGGCCAGCGATTTTAACATACTAACTATTCGCTTCATAGGGATTTCTGAGTTGCTTGGAGCAATTGGAATTGTAGTTCCAGAGTATACAGGAATCCTTCCAATTCTCACACCAATTGCAGCCTTGGGATTAATTTTGGTGATGGTTTTAGCAGCCTTTCATCACCTCCGCAAAGATGAATATAAGGGAATTGCATTTAATGTCGTTCTGTTAATTCTGTCAGCTATTGTAGCTATATATAGGTTTTTAGTGTAGCAAATATTCAAATAGTG
>CAIOOC010000798.1 GCA_903859795.1 uncultured Bacteroidia bacterium | reverse complement strand
GTTCTGAGTGATAAGATAACTTTTTTCCAGATTATTCCTATTGATAATTAATTCATTCATAGAATATTGATGATTTTTATTAAAAATTTTCAATAAATTTAGTTCTAAATACTAAGATCTCTTTTATAGAAATGTTGGGTTACGATAGCAATTCAAAACCATGGTTAGAGTGGCACAAGGTACTAGATTCTGAACAGAAATCAAATAGACAAAAGCAGGAAATAGGGTATTGAAAGCTGAATGGTTTTGATAATTCAGGCAAAAGATATAGACACATCATCCAACTTTAACTGTCTGAGAATGCAATATAAAATCACAGACTGATATATGGTGGGGAATATTTAATTCTCAGAAGACAAACAGCAAATCAGATTTATTAAGATCAAACAATTTGAACTATGAGATTTTTGATTTTACAATTTTTAACCTGGGTCTGCGACTTTGGTGATTTTTCTTTTTTCCTATAAAAACATGCAGAGAGATAAAATCACGGTGAATAGCAAATCTTATGTTTCAAGTTCGATTCATTTATTAAATTTGTAGTTTAAGTAAAATAGCAATATGTCAGGACATAGTAAATGGTCGAAGATAAAGCGTAAGAAGGGTGCGCTTGATGCCAAGAGGTCAAATATATTTTCCCGGTTAGCCAAAGAGATAACTGTCGCTGTTAAGGAAGGAGGCATTAGTGATCCGGCAATGAATGCAAGATTGCGGATTGCGGTTCTGAATGCAAAAGGACAAAATATGCCCAAAGAAAATATTGAAAGGGCAATAAGCAAAGGAGAGAAGGATGGAAACGATTTGCAGGAAATTTTTCTTGAAGGTTATGGAGCCGGAAGGGTCGCTGTATTCGTGGAGTGTTTGAGTGACAATAATAATAGGACGGTAGCAGATATTCGACATATTTTCACCAAACGGGGTGGAACGCTGGCAACCAAAGGTTCTCTTAGTTTTATTTTTGACCGCAAAGGGGTTTTCGCTATTCCTGTTAAAGTGGGTGTTAACCTTGAGGATTTGGAACTTGATTTTATTGAGTCAGGAGCCGAAGACATTGAATTAGAAGAGGATTTAGTTACTGTTACTACTGCTTTGGAGGACTTTGGAAACTTCAACCGTAAATTGGAAGAATTGCACATTGAACCACAAAGAGCAGAATTACAGCGTGTTCCACGAGTTGACAAACGTCTTGCGGTCTCAGAAGCCAGGGTTGTTCTCCGAATGATTGAGGAATTGGAGGATAATGAAGATGTGCAAAATGTCTACCATAACCTCGAAATGACTGATGAATTGGAGCAGGCGCTCGAAGAGGAGTAGTGCAATCTGATATGATAATTAGTTAATTAGGCAATTTGACAATTCGCGTATTTTTACATATTGGCAGAAATAAAATTCTTCAAACAGTTCGATTATGAGAAATCGTAAAATTCTTATACCCCTAATAATTATTGTATTAGTGGCAATTCTGATAAAATCACAATATCCTAAACTTTTTATTGCGACTGGATATGGGGCAAAAGCAATGGCAACAGCAGTATTTGTTTGTGGTCGCGATCCTCAGGTTGCGCAGTCGGTAGAATTGAATTATTCGATCGTGAAATATACGAAAAGCGAGATTAATTTTAAAAATAAATCAGTAACTACCTCTTTTTGGAGTTTAGCAAAACAGACCGCAGTTTATCGTGAAGGTTATGGATGTTGCCTTGCCGGTGATAGTTCTGAAGATTCTTTACAGAAGTACTCTATCACTTTGCCTGCAGTAAAACAAGTTGGCGTTTGGCGCACTCCCTGGCCTATGGGTGATCTCCGGAAAGACACTATTTTCCCGGAAATCGATACAATTAAACTCAAAAAGGTAGTTTACAGTGCTTTCGGTTCCCCTTTAGTCGATAAAAGATGGACTGCAGCTGTTGTGGTACTTTATAAGGGAGAGCTGATCGCAGAAAAATATTCTGAAGAGCTGGGTGTCACACCTGATACAAGGATATGGGGATGGTCGATGACCAAAAGTATTATGAATGCGATGGCTGGAGTATTAACCAAACAACGGAAACTGGATGTTAAATCGTCAGCGCCTGTAAATCAGTGGTTAAACGATCCAAGGAGGAATATCACAATCAACGATTTAATGCATATGAGCAGTGGTTTGAAGTGGGATGAAGATTATGGAGATGTCTCATCTGTAACAAAAATGCTCTATCGTTCAGCAGATTGCTATAAAGTTGCCATTGAAGTACCTTATCAAATGAAACCTGGAACAGAATGGAAATATTCCTCAGGAACTTCAAATATTCTTTCGGGCATCATGCGAAACCTGATCGGAAATGATAAAATTTACCACGAATTCCCATATCGTGAAATATTCAATAAAATTGGAATCTCAACAATGGTTCTTGAAACAGATGCTGCCGGAAATTTTGTAGGCTCATCTTATAGCAATGCAACAGCTCGCGATTGGGCACGGTTTGGTTTACTATATTACAATGACGGAGTGTGGAAAGGGGATACTATTCTACCCAATGGTTGGGTAAATTACACCCGGACACCTGCTTACGGGTCTAAAGGCGAATACGGTGCACAGTTCTGGCTTAACAAATCAAAGACTCTTCCAGATGCTCCTGAAGATTTATTCTTTTGTGATGGGCATCGCGGTCAGCGGATTTTCATAATTCCATCGAGAAACCTCGTGGTTGTCCGTTTGGGCTATTCTGAAACTGGGTTTGATCATAACCAATTTTTGAAGGAGATTCTAAGCGCCATAAAGCAGAAGAAGTAAGCAATAAATTGATTGATCCAAAAACAATTTTAAATCTGGAAAGAACAGAAACCGTAGAAACAACAGAAAATCAGAAATATAAGATAATGAATAAGCAAAATATTATATTTCCGGCAGAGTGGGCTGAGCAGAGTGGAGTAATGCTCACGTGGCCTCACGATAATACTGATTGGGCTTATATTTTACCTGAGGTAGAAGAATGTTTCATCTCAATAACAAAAGAAATTGCGGAACGGGAAAAAGTGCTAATCGTTTGCCAGGACAAAAATCAGTTATTAAATACATTACGAGGATGCAGGCTGGAAAATATCATTCTTGCCGATCTTCCTTCAAACGATACCTGGGCGCGCGATCATGGTGCGATTACTGTGATAATTGATGATAAGCTTACTTTATACAATTTTACATTTAATGGTTGGGGAATGAAATTCGCCTCAAACTTTGATAATCAGATTACTCATTCGCTTTATCTAAAGGGATTTTTTAAAGAGGATGTTCTTTATAACGATATGCAAAACCTTGTTTTAGAAGGGGGAAGCATAGAGTCAGATGGGGAAGGGGTTTTACTTACAACAAGAGAATGTCTCTTGTCAAAAAACAGGAACCATTATCTTACAGTGAAACAGGTAGAACAGCGCCTGGTAAAACATTTCGGACTGCAAAAAATACATTGGTTATCATCTGGTTATCTGGCTGGAGATGATACTGATAGTCATGTCGATACACTTGCAAGATTTTGTGATCCGGGAACAATTGCCTATGTGAAATGTACAGACCCTGCTGACGAACACTTTGAGGCGTTGAAAAGAATGGAGGATGAACTATATTCGCTTAAAACTTTGAGTGACCAAAATTATAATCTGATTGCGCTTCCTATGGCCGACGCATATTATAACGGAGAACTCAGATTGCCAGCAACTTATGCTAATTTTTTAATAATCAACGGGGCAGTATTGGTTCCATTTTACAATTCTCCAAAAGATATCATCGCCGGGAAACAACTGGAGAAGGCTTTCCCCGGCAGGGAGATTATTGGAATCGACTGCAGTTCGCTGATCAAGCAAAATGGTTCACTTCATTGTGTGACGATGCAATTTCCAAAAGGGGTCTTGTAAACTAAATTGCTATAGATGATTTACCATTTGATTGTTAATCTGAAG
>CAIOOC010000797.1 GCA_903859795.1 uncultured Bacteroidia bacterium | reverse complement strand
TTAATTCGCATGTCGATACCGTACGCTCAGGAAAAGGGTGGACCTATGATCCGTTTAAAGCTACAGTTGAGGGAGACCGGCTAACCGGTCTCGGCAGTAATGACGCCGGGGCATCGGTAGTTGCCCTACTAGGAGCTTTTCGTTATTTTTATAATGCTGAAAATCTATCCTATAACCTGCTCTATTGCGCAAGTGCCGAAGAGGAAATCTCCGGAGAAAATGGAGTTGCATCCGTCTTGGACCAACTGGGAGAAATAGACCTGGCCATCGTGGGGGAACCAACACAAATGCATATCGCAATAGCCGAAAAAGGGTTAATTGTGCTTGATTGCGAAGCAAAAGGCAGAGCAGGCCATGCTGCCCGGAATGAAGGTGATAATGCAATCTATAAGGCAATTAAGGATATTCAGATATTGCAGCAATACAGGTTCCCGCTCGAATCACCAATGCTCGGACCTGTGAAAATGACAGTAACACAGATCGAGGCCGGAAACCAGCATAACGTAGTTCCCGACTCATGCCGGTTTGTGGTGGATGTGCGCACGAATGAATTCTATTCCAACGACGAAGTATTTCATAAAATAGCCGATCTGGTTGAATCAGAGGTGAAACCACGCTCATTCAGACTTAATTCTTCGGGAATCAGTCCCGACCATCCATTGGTCAAGCGGGGAATTTCTATGGGGTTAACGACTTATGGTTCACCTACTACCTCCGATCAGGCAGTTATACCTTATCCTTCTATTAAAATGGGACCCGGTGACTCGGCCCGTTCGCATACTGCAGATGAATATATCCTGATTTCTGAAATCAGCGCAGGGATCGAGACTTATATCAAGTTGTTGGATGGTCTGAAATTCTAGCCGGTTAATTTCTTCTTTCGTAAATTTTCCAATCTGGAAAACACATTTAATTTAAATTTAACATTTCCAATCCTGATTTTGTTGGAAGAATCTGTTTTTTGCTTAATATTGCAGTAATAAATAAATATGATAAAAATCACTATTCATACGGGACATCATCATCACTTGCCATAAGGTGAGCTTGCGTTGATGTGTCCTTCGTTATATGACCAAAACACAGGCTTACCTAAATTCAGGTAGGCCTTTTTTAATTTTAAATGATGGATTCAATTTTAAGAATTGCGATACAGACCAAAGGTCGGTTAAATGAAGATTCAATGTCTTTACTCTCGGAAACTGGCATTAAGCTTATTTCCAGCAGTCGCAGATTAATATCGGCCGCGAAAAACTTTCCGCTTGAAGCGCTCTTTCTGCGCGATGACGATATTCCTCAATGTGTCGCTGATGGAGTTGCCGACATTGGCATTGTTGGAAAGAATGAGATGATGGAGCAAAAGCAAAATGTAGAAATTATCAAACATCTGGGTTTCAGTAAATGCAGGCTTTCACTGGCAATTCCCAAAGATATTGATTACCCAGGTCTGGAATGGTTTGCCGGCAAGAAAATTGCCACATCTTACCCAAGGATATTAAAAGATTTCCTTGATGAAAATAAGATCGAAGCCAATATTCATTTTATTGCCGGCTCGGTTGAAATTGCTCCTGGCATAGGTCTTGCAGATGCGATTTTCGACATTGTAAGTTCCGGAAGCACTCTGGTAAGTAATCGGTTGAAAGAGGTGTATAACATTATGGATTCTGAAGCTGTTATTGTTGCAACGCCGAATCTTCCGATAGACAAGCAGGCCGTTCTCGATGAACTGATCTTCCGAATTGAGGCGGTTGAGAAAGGAAAGGGGAAGAAATACATTATGCTTAATGCCCCGAATGATAAGCTTGAGCAGATTATCAAAGTTCTTCCAGGAATGACCTCTCCAACCATTATGCCTTTAGCCAGAACAGGATGGAGTTCACTGCATTCAGTGATAAATGAGAGTGAGTTCTGGGTTGTGATCGGTAACCTGAAGAAAAATGGTGCTGAAGGAATATTGGTCCTTCCAATTGAGAAAATGATTTTATAAATTTTTTGTCATGCAAATCTACCGTTATCCGCTGTTTAATTCGTGGCCGGAAATTACTAAACGTCCAACTGCCGATTTCTTGGAAAAAATTGAGACGGTGAGCAAGGTAATGTCCAAAATCAAGGCCGAAGGTGATAGTGCAATACATAAATTCACCCTTCAGTTTGACCATGCTGATATTAAGAATTTTAAAGTTTCGCCTGATGAAATTGATCAAGCGGTTCAGATCCTTGATCCAAAATTAAAGAATGCGATTTATGCTGCTGCTCAAAATATTGATACCTTTCATGTCGCCCAGAAAATTTCGCTCAAGGTCATCGAGACTATGCCCGGCGTGAAATGCTGGCAAAAATCATTGCCGATTGAACGTGTAGGACTCTATATTCCTGGTGGTTCAGCTCCACTTTTTTCAACGGTATTAATGCTTGGAATTCCAGCAATGATTGCCGGTTGCCGGAATGTTATACTTTGTACACCCCCTGACCGTCAGGGGAAGATACATCCTGCGATCCTTTTTGCAGCCTCTGTGTGTCATATAACAGAAATATATAAAATCGGTGGTATGCAGGCAATCGGAGCAATGGCCTATGGCACCGAAACAGTCCCAAAAGTTGATAAGATTTTTGGCCCTGGAAACTCATGGGTTACCGCGGCCAAGCAATTTGTGGCAAATGCCGATTGTGCCATTGACATGCCTGCCGGACCTTCAGAGGTGGCGGTTATTGCCGACGAAACGGCTAATCCCGCTTTTGTGGCTGCGGATCTCCTTTCTCAGGCCGAACACGGGCCTGATAGCCAGGTAATCCTGGTAACTACTGAGGAACAACTGATTAAAGATGTTATAAAGGTGATGGGAAAGCAGCTTAAGGCGCTTCCACGCTCGGAGATTGCCGCTAAGGCACTTGAAAACAGTCGTGCAATACTTGTCAGGGATGTCGAGGAGATGCTTGGGTTGATCAACTTTTATGCCCCTGAACATCTGATTATTGCAGCAAAAGATGCCGCAGGTCTTGCTGAACGGATTACAAATGCAGGTTCCGTATTTATAGGAAACTATACACCTGAAAGTGCCGGAGATTATGCCTCAGGAACTAATCATACCCTTCCTACCAACGGCTGGGCCCGATCGTTCAGCGGAATAGGTCTGGACAGTTTCTGCAAGAAAATAACCTATCAGGAGATTACAAAGGATGGCTTTCAACAATTAGGACCAATTATCGAAGAGATGGCCGAAGCTGAACAACTCTTCGCACATAAAAATGCTGCAACTCTGAGAATGAATAAGTAATTTGAAATGCTTTCCGGAATGGTTCCCGTTAGATCAATTCTTGCAATTATTTTGGCAAGTACACGGGAAGAGACGGATCAGTAAGGAAACAAGATGTACTATGAATTTTGATATAAATAAACTGCTAAGGGAGAATATCCGCAACCTGAAACCCTATTCCAGTGCAAGGGATGAGTTTTCGGGAGATGCTGCCGTATTTCTCGATGCCAACGAAAATCCGTATAATTCACCCTGGAATCGTTATCCCGATCCACACCAGCGTATATTGAAATCAAAGGTTTGTGAGATAAAGAATATTGCGGTTCAAAATATATTTCTGGGTAACGGAAGCGATGAGCCAATCGATTTGCTTTTTCGGGCTTTTTGCGAACCGGGGAAAGATAATATTGTATCGATAAACCCTACTTACGGGATGTACCGAGTTGCAGCTGACACCAATAATATCAAGGTTAATCTGGTTCCGCTGAATGGGGACTTTGGCCTTGATGACGAAGCTGTGCTTGCAGCAGTAACTTCTGATACCAAAATCATTTTTCTGTGTTCCCCGAATAATCCAACTGGTAATGCACTGAATAATGATGGTTTGCTGAAAATTATTACCGGCTTTAATGGGGTAGTTGTGATAGATGAAGCATATATTGATTTTTGTCCTGAAAAATCATTGCTTCCAAAACTGGATCAATATCCTAATCTGGTTATCCTTCAGACCTTTTCGAAAGCATGGGGAATGGCTGGACTCAGGCTTGGAATGGCCTTTGCAGCAGAGCCAATTATAGATGTATTAAGCCGGATTAAATACCCGTACAACCTCAGTATTCTGACCCAGCAAAAGGGACTTGAGCTTCTTGCAAACGAAAAGCTAAAAACAGAATGGGTAACTGTAATCCTTAAAGAACGGGATAAAATGATAGCCAGTTTAACAACGTATCCTTTTGTGATTAAGGTATTTCCGACCGATGCAAATTTTGTACTTGTTAAAGTTTACGA
The DNA here is from genome assembly GCA_903859795.1 of uncultured Bacteroidia bacterium. GTDB lineage: Bacteria > Bacteroidota > Bacteroidia > Bacteroidales > Prolixibacteraceae > JAAFHB01. The sequence goes on along the minus strand of CAIOOC010000797.1, from coordinate 2,170 downwards.
CCCCAGAGGAATCTATCAATACCTGGTGGATGAAAAAATTATCGTGCGTGATCGCTCATCTATAGCTCTGTGTGAAGGGTGTCTGAGAATAAGTATTGGTTCGCCAGAGGAAAATGCGACATTGATGGAGGCGTTTGACAGTTTGGTTTAACATTTTAGAAGTACACTGGTTGTGTAATTAAATTCAAAATTTGATATCGAAACACAACTTATCTGTCGGCAATTTCTTATCTTTAAAAGACTGAAATTTAAATAGTCAATACAAATGTTGCTGAAGCAGCAAAAAGTTAAATATGAAAAAAATTCTTTTTATTGATCGTGATGGGACACTGATCGTCGAGCCATCCATTGATATGCAGGTCGATTCGCTCGAGAAGCTGGAATTTATTCCGGGTGTGTTTCGTAACCTTTACAATATACAGAAATTCCTCGATTTTGAGTTGGTTATCGTTACAAACCAGGACGGTCTAGGGACAGCAGCCTTCCCTGAAGAGAATTTCTGGCCAGCTCAACAAATGATGTTGAAAACGTTTAAAAATGAAGGGATTAACTTTACGAATATTCATATTGATCCCACCTTCCCTGAAGAGAATTCCCCAAACCGCAAACCAGGAACCGGCATGCTGAAGCAATATTTCTCAAATGACTATGATCTTGCCAGGTCATTTGTAATTGGCGACAGAGTTACTGATATAGAGTTGGCAAAAAATTTGGGTGCAAAAGGGATATTTTTTGTTCCTGAAAATCAGATTGACACATTAAATAATTGTGGACTTGACCAATATTGTGCATTGGCCACGGACAATTGGGAGACAATCTTCAATTTCCTTGTAATCGGAGAACGTACATCAACAATCAGCCGGAAAACTTCAGAAACTGACATTTACGTTGAATTGAGACTTGATGGTACAGGGAAATGTGATATTCATACTGGTCTTGCGTTTTTTGATCATATGCTTGATCAGATTGGCCGTCATTCCGGATGTGATCTGACAATTAAAGTAAATGGGGATTTGGCTGTTGATGAGCATCATACGATTGAAGATACCGGAATAGCCCTTGGCGAGGCTATCAGAAAAGCGCTGGGTGATAAACGGGGAATTGAACGATATGGTTACTGTCTACCAATGGATGACTGCCTTGCACAGGTGGCTCTTGATTTTGGTGGTCGGCCATGGATTGTTTGGAAGGCAGAATTTAACCGTGAAAAAGTTGGGGACATGCCTACAGAAATGTTCTTTCATTTCTTTAAATCAATGTCAGATTCTGCATTAGCGAATTTAAATATTCAGGCTCAAGGGACAAATGAGCATCATAAAATTGAGGGGATTTTTAAAGCATTTGCCCGGGCATTAAAGATGGCTATCCGAAAAGATCCATTCGTTCAATCTCTGCCAAGCACGAAAGGCATTCTATGAAGCAACTGAAACAATAGAAAGTTAGAAACAACAGAAACATTAACTATGCAGTCGATACGCAAAGATTCCGGAATAAAAAATACGGCTATTTTACTGATTTATTGTGTTGATAAACAGGGAATTCTGGCAGCTGTTACTGAATTCTTAAATGAAAATCATGGCAATATAATATATCTTGATCAGCATGTCGATCATGAGGAAGGGCTCTTTTACATGAGAGTAGAATGGGAACTTGAGAAATTTGCAATTCCAACAGAGAAAATCTCAGACTACTTTCAAACACTTATTGCCCGTAAATTTGGAATTGTTTTTTCACTCCATTTCTCAGATAAGAGGCCAAGAATGGCCGTGTTTGTTTCAAAAATGTCACACTGTCTTTTTGATATCCTTTCGAGGTATACCGCAGGTGACTGGGAAACTGAAATCCCTTTGATTGTCAGCAATCACGAAACGTTGCGACCTGTTGCAAAAAGCTTTGGGATAGATTTTCACCTGGTTGAAAAGAATAGCTCAAATAAGGTTGAACAGGAGCAGTTCGAGATCGGATTACTTCAGAAATATGATATTGATTTTGTTGTCCTGGCAAGATATATGCAGGTTCTTTCCGATAATTTTGTGGCCAATTATCCCAACAGGATCATTAATATTCATCACTCTTTTCTCCCGGCATTTGCCGGGGCAAAACCGTATCATGCAGCTCATGAACGGGGTGTGAAAATTATTGGTGCTACCAGTCATTATGTCACTGCAGA
>CAIOOC010000796.1 GCA_903859795.1 uncultured Bacteroidia bacterium | reverse complement strand
GGCCCGGATCCAAAGAAAATAGCTAAAATAGAAACTAAAAACAGCAGTCCAAAAGATACAATCTGGTATCCGATAAAATCTTTAGCCAGATAGCAAATAGTTGAGGTTAAAAAAACAAGGAGTGTTGAAGTGATGTATTCGCGGAATGTTGAGGTGAACGATGGAGAGAAAAGCTTCTCTCTGTAGCGTCCCTTTGTCTGGTTGTCTGAGCCTAAAATGTACACATCGATGTTTCCGCTGTACCTGATCAGTCTGTTCACAAAATTACCAAGTCTTAGCATGGTAAACAGGTTCCGGACTCTGGGTTTTCCAACGATTATATGACTTGCATTTTCTTTTTGTGCAAAATCTACAATTGCGGTGACGACATCATTATTGGTGACTATTCGGAATTTAATGCCCAACTGTTTGGCAAGATTTATGCTTTTATTGAGCTGTTCCTCCTCTTTTGCAGTCAGATGGTGAGCCGTTTCGACATAGACCGCCTGAATATTTGCCCCCATCGAATAAGCCAGATTCTTTGCCCACCTTAACAGTCGCATTGACCCTTCTTTATAATCAATAGCTACAAGGAGGTGTAATCCGGACTTCCAGGGTCCCCGGATTTGCTTTTGCTGCATGTAATCATGCAATTGTTTATCAACCCTTTCAGCGACTATGCGCAGGGCCATTTCGCGAAGCGCAGTAATATTTCCTTTACGGAAGAAATTCATGATCGCTTCACGCGACCGCTCGGGAGTATAAACCTTCCCCTCGGAGAGTCTTTGGAGCAACTCATCGGGACTCAGGTCAACAAGTTCCACCTCATCGGCCTCTTCGAAGATTTCATCAGGAAGAGTTTCGCGCACTGTTATACCCGTAATTTGGGCAACAGTTTCTGAGCGGCTCTCAAGATGCTGAACATTAACAGTGGTATAGACATTTATCCCGTTCTCGAGAATCTCCTGAATATCCTGATACCGTTTTAAATGACGACTCCCAGGAGCATTGGTATGAGCCAGTTCATCCACCAGAACAATTTGAGGTTTTCGCGCAATAATTGTATCCAGATCCATCTCCCGGACCGTTGTGGATTTATAGATATAGCTGCTCCTTTCAATTAACTCAAAACCTTCGACAAGCGCTTCCGTTTCTTTACGTTTGTGTGTCTCAACATATCCGATAATGATATCGCAACCTTTCGTTTTTTCCACTCTGGCTGCCTGCAGCATGGTATAGGTCTTGCCAACTCCGGCGCACATGCCAAAGAAAATCTTCAGTTTTCCTTTTTTGCTCCTCTCTTCTTCATGAATGATTGATGCAAGAAGTTCATCAGGATCAGGACGGTTATCCGAAATGTCCATATTCTTAAGTTTTATCTTCCAGCTTGATAATTAGTATTTCCGCTTCTGCTTCGATGTTTTTGATCCGGGTCAAAACAGTTTTTAATTCCTGAATTTCACTAATTGTCAAAGCCTTGCCGAGTTCTGATGGAATAGTTAAAGCAAGTTTTTTCTCGGTTTCATTCAATTTCCCGGCCATATCATTAATAACTAATGATATTTCATAAATCTTATCTGTTCCTTCAAGATCCAGACGATATCCGTAATCACCGTAACCTAATTTCTTTATGCCATCATATAATCTGGTAAATCGTTCATTGGAGTAGGATGAGAAAGAATAGGAGTAGAAAAGCGCAATTATAAAACACATTGTCGCAATAATTGTCATTTGTGTCACTGCATCCTGAGAGGATATTTTGGTATTGTCCGTTTTT
>CAIOOC010000795.1 GCA_903859795.1 uncultured Bacteroidia bacterium | reverse complement strand
TGTTTTCTTTAACCGGATTGGCGATTTATTAAAAGATCCTGATATTGACCATTTACGTAACCTAAAAGACTAAAAGATGATTGGTATATTTTTAACAGGAGCTTGTATTATTAGTGCAGCGTTGTATTTCAACAGGAATGTTTTCCTGAATTATGCATTATTGGTTATTTTCATTGGTTTACTGGTTACGTTTGGGTTTTATGAGTACCATCATATCAGTATTACCGAACTGGAATTTTTTAAACCTGACGCGTTAGGTATTCTGCTGCTGACTGTTCTTTGCATCGTTTCAATTCCCGTAATCTTTCATGGATACCGCTATATTGAAAAGCACAACGTGGATGAAACCCCAAAATCGAGGGGGTTATTCTTCGGATCAATGGTTTTGCTGATTTCAGCCTGCAGTGTGGTCTACTTATCAGGACACATTGCTGTTACCTGGATATTTGTTGAGATTACGACGCTTAGCGCTTCGGCATTGATCTATCACCACCGTAATCTTAGGGCATTGGAAGGTGTCTGGAAATACGTTTTTATTTGTGCAATCAGCATTACATTCGTTTATATCGGAATTCTTTTTCTAAGCTTATCGCTCAAAGATGCAGGAATTGAAGATATGTCTTTTGATTCACTCTATGCAAATGCCGATAAGCTGAATCCTTTTTGGCTGAAACTTGCTTTTCTCTTTATTTTTACCGGTTTTACTGCAAAACTTGGCCTTGTTCCAATGTATACTGCTGGGATTGATGCCAAGGATAAGGCTCCTGCTCCGGCGGGTGCATTACTGGCCAGTGTTTTGATGAATGCCGGATTTGTAAGTATCTACCGGATTTATGGAGTATTATCGCGAACCTCACTGCATCATTGGGCTAATACGGTTATGATTATTGCGGCAATCCTTTCGATTTTTGTGGCCGCAGTGTATATGACGCGAATTAAAAATATAAAAAGGATGTTTGCTTACTCTGGCATTGAACATATGGGATTAGTTATCCTTGGGCTTTCAGCCGGCGGTATTGGTGTATATGCAGCTATTTTGCACATTGTATTGCACACCCTGATCAAACCAACATTGTTCCTTCAATTCAACCAGGTTTATTGGGTATATCAAAGCAAGAGTATTTATGATGTCGGAAATTATTTCAAGTACAATAAAGCCGGAGCGATTGTGATTTTCCTTGGTTTTATTTCGGCCACAGCAATGCCCCCTTCAGGAATGTTTATCAGCGAATTCCTGATTTTTCAGTCATTGTTTGAGGCACATTATATCCTGATTCTGTTGGCTGTTCTGATTCTGCTCACTATGATTATATGGGGTTTTGCTTCAAATATTTTCAAATTGCTCTTTACGCCGCCTTTGTCTATTGATGAATCCAAAATTCCTCCAATTTCCTCATGGGAATCGCTTTCACAATATTTGCTGTTAGGCCTGGCAGTTTATTTGGCCTATGATCCGCCAGCTGGCTTTATCGCTTTATTACAGGATGCAGCTAAATTGATACTATGATGCCAATGAAGACCATAAATATTGTTAATAATCAGGCAATCAATATAAATGATATTCCTGTCCACAATTATAAGTTATTTACGGAACTAAATACTGGCTTACTTGCAGGCAATCAGTCCCGTCATTGTGTTAGCTATTTTGGATATCCCCACGATGGTAAATTAAAACTTATATGCGGCATAGCGGATGATGATATGCATCAGATCCTTGTTTCCTCTTCTCTTGTGGAAATGAATGCAGAATTGAGTTCTTTCACTGCCTTGAATCATAACTTTGAGAAGTTTGAACGGGAAATACACGAGAATTTTGGGATCAATTATCCGGATCATCCGTGGTTAAAGCCTCTTAGGTATTCTTCCGATCGGTTTAATATCAAGGAAAAAATCGAAGACTATCCCTTCTATAGCGTTGATAGTGAAGAGTTGCATGAAGTTGGCGTGGGTCCGATACATGCCGGGATAATTGAACCCGGTCATTTCCGGTTTATTTGTAATGGGGAACAGATTATGCACCTCGAGATTCAACTCGGCTATCAGCACAGGGGAATAGAGCAGTTATTTATTCAAAAACAAAAACTTCTTGAGCGTACCACCCTTGCTGAGAATATTGCAGGGGATACGGTTGTTGGCCATACAACAGCTTTTGCGAATTTATGGGAGAGCCTGTGCGACTATACCCCGGATGATTCATTGCATTTCGCACGGATGCTTGCATTGGAGCTTGAACGTATCGCTATTCATACCGGTGATTTGGCTGCAGTTTGTGCAGATATTGGTTATCAGCTTGGGAATTCTGTTTTTGGCAGGTTGCGTACTCCAATCGTAAACTTCATGCAGGAGTGGGGTGGGAACCGACTTGCAAAAGGACTGATACGCCCGGGAAAAATAAATTACCCGTTTACAATCTTACATGCGAATAGATTACGCGATATTTTTAAGGCCTTTGAGCCCGATTTCTTCGAAATGACCCAACGATTGTTTAATCTTCCGAGTGCCTTGTCTCGTATGGAGAAAACCGGTGTAGTATCGAATGCCGAAGTACTTGAAATTGGAACTGTTGGGATGGCAGCCCGCATGAGCGGACTGAGCCGGGATATCCGTCTGTCGCACCCTCACAATCTTTATAACAGCATAAATCATAAACCGGTAATCAAAAGGCACGGAGATGTCTATTCCAGGGTACAAATCAGAAGGGAAGAGGTCAGACAATCGATCTCATATATCAAAGGTTTACTGCAGACGATCCCTGAATTTAAGGGTCCCGAAATTTTAGTACTACTGCCTCAGCCTGACAAATTTATTATTTCACTGGTTGAGGGATGGCGTGGAGAGATATGCCATTGTGCAATCACCGATAATGCTGGTAAACTGATTGTTTACAAAATCAAGGATCCTTCCCACCATAATTGGATGGCGTTGGCACAGGCTGTCAGGAATAATGATATCTCTGATTTTCCAATTTGCAACAAAAGTTTTAATTTATCGTATTGCGGCCACGACTTATAGACAAAATGAAAAGCTATGTTTGATAATTTAAAGATTTTATGGCATCAGGGAAAACAATATATTCCTGATGTGACCAAAGCCAAATTACCCGGAATATTCAGGGGCCGTCCCGAGATTAGTAATTCGAAGGTGAATGAACTTTTACTTGCAGATCTTTGTCCAACCGGTGCTGTTTCAACGGAGCCGTTGTCCATTGATCTGGGGAAATGCACTTTTTGCGGAGAGTGCGCAATATGTTTTCCTGAAAAGATAAAATTCACCACTGACTATAAGATTTCGGCTAACGACAGAAATAGTCTTATTATAAAAGAGGGAATGGTAGGGGCTATTGAACTAAACCCTGAACTTATCCGACAGGAAATTCATCGTTTTTTCGGGCGATCTCTTAAGCTCCGCCAGGTTTCGGCCGGTGGGGACAATAGTTGTGAATGGGAGTTAAATGCCACAAATAATGTCCAGTTTGATATTAGCAGATTTGGGATTGATTTCGTGGCATCGCCCCGGCATGCTGACGGGATCGTGATTACAGGTCCAATTACGGCCAATATGGCTGAGCCTTTGGAGCGGTGTTATCGTGCTGTCCCTGACCCTAAAATTATTATTCTGGCTGGTACAGACGCTATCAGCGGCGGTATTTTTGCCGGTAGCCCTGCCCTTAACCGTGAGTTTTTGTCGACCCACACTATCGATCTTTATGTTCCGGGTAATCCTGTCCACCCATTGACCTTCATTAATGGCGTGCTTGATTTATTGAAAAAGAGGAAGTAGATATTCTCCGTTTTGAGCATCCAAGTAATGAGAATAATTAGATGTCGAATTTAAGTTTTAAATACTAAGTTTCATAAAAATTCTTTTTGCCACCAAATCGCCAAAACACCAAATCTCACCAAAAATGTACAGACGCTTTGATGCCTTTTTGGTGACTTAGAGACTGGTTAAAATTTGATTTTCAATCCCGTCAAGGATTAGCGGTCGGCAGAAACGGGAACAAAGGTGGTGAAGGATTGTCCCGAACGGGACGAAAGAAAACCAGCAACCGTATTTTTACCGACCGATAATGCCTGACGGCACAATTTTC
>CAIOOC010000794.1 GCA_903859795.1 uncultured Bacteroidia bacterium | reverse complement strand
TCTTTGCTTTAGATGGTAATTATTTGCCTGCTCTGATTGTTGGAGTGGCTTTTGTGATGGAGATTTAATAATAAATTAATTAATTAACTATGAAAAGTAATATCTTTCGAATGCTCCTTCTGGGATTGTGCGTTCTTCTTTCGAGCTACACCTTTGCCCAGGTTAAAGTGAGTGGTATTGTTAAGGGTTCTTCAGGAGAAGTGCTTCCAGGAGCTACTATCGTGGTAAAAGGGACTACAAACGGTGTTGTGACCAATAATGATGGTCAATACACAATTACTCTTCCTGATGCGAAGTCTACACTTGTAGTCTCATTTATCGGGATGGAAAGCCGGCAAATAGCTGTGAATGGTAAATCGGCTGTTGATGTAACGCTGATACCAACCAGCGTAAACGTCGATGAGGTAGTTGTTACGGCCTTGGGTATAAAAAAATCAGCAAAAGCCTTAGGTTACAACGTTAACCAGGTGAATAGCGAGCAGCTTAATGCTTCAGGGGTTTCCAACCCATTGAAGTCATTGGAAGGAAAAGTTACCGGTGTTCAAATGAACAGCTTGTCTAGTAATCCAACCTCTTCAGTCCTTTTCACTATTCGTGGTGCGACTTCATTAAATGGTATTCTTCAGGGATCAAACAACTCGATTAACAACCTGACCCAGCCATTGATTGTTATCGATGGTATTCCTGTATCAGATAACTCAGTTGGTACAACCTCAAGTATTGATACAGGCAACAGGCTTACCTCAATTAACCCCGATGATATCGAAAGTATATCTATCCTGAAAGGATCAAGTGCAGCCGCATTGTATGGTTCTTCTGCCGGATCTGGTGTTGTTCTTATTACAACCAAAACTGGTGCCAGTGCTAAAAAAGGGATAGGGGTAACCTACTCCAATGAATTTTCGATCAACCAGGTTTTTAATACACCTCCTATTCAGCGTACATTTATGCGCGATGCAACAAATACGGACCAAAACTTTACCTCTCCGAATGGTGGAGGATGGGCTTACAACGATTCCAAAAACATAGCCCTTACCGGACAGGTATCGGATTGGAATTTGACGACTCAAAAATGGGATCAGGAATTGCAGCAAGCCAAAGGCGATAAAGACCCTTTGAAGGCATTCCTGCAAACCGGTACGATGGAAATCAACAACCTTGCGATAACCGGAAACTATGATAAGGGAAGTTATCGTTTCAATTATAGTAATATGATTGCGAATTCAGTTGTTCCGAACAATCCGACAACCCGAAATAATATTTCGTTTAATTCAACTTATAAAGTAAATAATAAAATCACCATTTCATCAGAAGCCTCTTATGCGCATACTTTTGTTGCAAATCAGGCACATACTGACGGGCATATGGGCGACAACCCCCTGTCTCAGGCAATGAGTACACCTATCGATATGCCTAAAATGTCTGTTTTCAGGAGTGCCAACCCCTGGTTAGCAGGATATACCGGGGTTTATCAAAATTCTCCTTACCTTAAACACCCTGGTGGAGACAGGTTAGGCTATATTGATAGCAGCGGTAACGATAACAATGTGAATGAAGATAGCCCTTACTTTCTTGATCGTTATAACACCAGGACCTATTCGAAAGATGTACTTTTTGGTAAAGCGCAATTAGATTACGCATTCACGAAATCGTTAAAGCTTACTTTACGTTCCGGGATGGACTTTGAATCCTTTGGACTGGAACACAAAGCGCCATGGGATTCCAGTCACAGCAGAAAAGGAGGATACGAAGTTACCCAAAGCAGCTCTTTATCTGTGAAATCGGATGCTATCCTGGCATTTAACAAATACTTTCTTCATGATAAATTATCTGTAGATGCTCTTGGAGGTGTTAACTTAAATTTTGGCGAATCCAGTGGTTCATACTTTAGTGGCATGGATGGTTTGGCTCAGCCAAATTCCTATTCGTTTGGTTCAATCAGCCAGAATTCTAAAAATAATGCCAATATTTACCGTAACATTGGCGGAAGAAGTTACAGCGTTTATGCTACAGCAACTGTGGGTTGGAAAGGTCAGGTCTATTTGGATGTATCAGGTCGTAACGACTGGTCAGGTACTTTAGCTCCGGATAAAGTCAGTCACTTCTATCCCGGGGGTTCTTTAAGCTGGTTAATTTCAGAAACATTTAAGGATCAGCTAAGCTGGGCCAGTTTATTAAAAATCCGTGGCGGTATTGCCGAAACTGGTTACGGTATTGGTCATCCATACAATCTGGATACCTATGGTATTTCAGGTTCTAACTGGGCTGGTCAAACCATGGGAACTGTCGGTGGTAATCTT
>CAIOOC010000793.1 GCA_903859795.1 uncultured Bacteroidia bacterium | reverse complement strand
TTTATACCCGTTTTGATTTAACAGTGAAGTATTCATCAGCTTTACAAGATCTTCATCGGAATAGTACCTGATATTGGTATTTGTACGCTGCGGTACGATTAAATGGTATCGCTGTTCCCATATCCTGATTGTGTGGGCTTTAATCCCGGATAATTTTTCAAGATCCTTTATTGAATAGGTTGACATAGAAGTAAGAGCGTAACAGAATTATAAATGTTAAAGTTTCAATTTCCCAACAGTTAGTTTAATTCTGGCCAAAATAGTGAATTAACCAATAGTGATTGAAATTTTCTGAATAAATATCGAAATTCTTACGGATACTTTTTAATAGACAAAACAGAGAATTCCCCGGAAAAGCATTAAATCAACTTACTGAGAGACCTGAAACTCTAAAGTAAAGATTAAAACTATCCGGGGAATTTCTAAACTAAAACTAATTCTAACTTTATATTAAGGAACAATCACTTTATCAATCACATGTACTACTCCATTTGATCCCTGAACATCAGCTTTAATGACATGAATATCAGTTCCAATAGTTACACCACTTCCATTAACCGTTACATTGAGGGATTTGGCAGAATTCAATGTAGGCACTGATCCTGATGAAAGACTTCCGGACTGAACATTCCCACTTACCACATGAGCCAGCAGAATTGGAGTAAGCTGATCCTTTGTTAGCGCATCTACCCCACTGATTTTCAGGGCTGAGAACAATGCAGCAAAAGCATCATTCGTAGGTGCAAATACAGTGAAAGGGCCGGCTCCGGACAATGTTGTTGCCAGATCAGCTTTAACAACAGCAAGGACAAGTGTACTGAACATACTGTTTTGAAGCGCAAGGTCTACAACAGTTGGTGGAAGGAGAACCTGGTCAATAACATGGATAATTCCATTGGTTGCCACAACATCTGTTGCAACTACTTTAGAACTATTATTTAACAATACGCCACCAGTTGTTGCAATTTGAACTACAACATTCTTTCCAAATGCTGTACTTAAAGTTGGGAAGTATCCAGCAGTGACTTTAGCAGCTGGAATGAATCCATTTAGCACATGATAAAGCAGTATCGGAGATAATGTTCCAGCAGACAAATCATTTAAAGTAACACCAAGTTTGGATAACAGAGCAGAGAAGGCAGCATTGGTTGGTGCGAAAACAGTGTAAATCTTTGTATTGTCGGCCAGGGCACCAACGAGGTTTGCTTTTGAAACAGCAGCTACAAGTGAACTAAAGGTTGGGTTAGCTAATGCATGATCGACAAGACTCATTGGCAAAAGTACCTTGTCAATAACATGAATTACACCATTACTAGCCATAATATCTGTTTTTGTAATCTTTGACCGTCCGTTAATTGTAGTTGTTGACATATCAACGTACATTGACAGGGTTGAACCATCAGCAGGACCTGCTGAAAGGGTCGAATAATAACCGGTAGTAATCTGTGAAGCGGTCGCCTTACCAGACTTTACATGATAAAGCAGAACTTTGGTTAAGGTCGACGCTGGAATGTCATCCAGTGAAGTGACTTTAAGTTCTGAAAGAAGAGCAGCAAAGGCAGCATTGTTGGGAGCAAAGACAGTGAAATCAGCTATTGTATTTGACAATGCAATATCCAGGCCTGTCTTTTTCAAAGCAGTAACCAAAATTGAGAAATCGGGATTAGCCATTGCAACATCAACAATAGTGTTGGATTTAAATCCGCTGTTAGTTGAGTCTTTTTTGCAGCTCATCGAAAACAAGGTTATACCTAAAAAGGATACTAACGCAAACAGTTTGAAGTAATTTTTCATGATATGAATTTTTAATTGTTTATTGAATGTTTTAAATCTCTTTGCAAATAAACGCATGAATTCAATATCTTGTTTAATCTTTTTTTAGTTTTATTAAACATTGATGCATATAAAAACTTTATGTATCTATATTTTAATCTTTTAACATTTATATATTTAACTTTTTTTAACTTTTAAATGTCGTAACCGGGAAGTAAAAAAGCGTCCGGACCATAGATCCGGACGCTTTTTCAGAGAAATTATAACGATAAAAAATCGAGATTGCAGATTATTGCAGCTCAATCATGCGACCACAAACTTGCTGGCTGAACTTTTCTGCTACCCCGATTCTCCGTTCATCCACGCTTTAAATGCCGCTGTTTTTAAACGGCTGACAATAATCTCAATCTTAGGATCCGCTTTTATCTCAATCTTAAGTTTAAAATTGAAATAATTATGAACCTTTCGGATGGCATCGGCTGAGATGATAAATTGACGGTTAACCCTGAAAAATAACTTTGGATCAAGGTTTGCAGATAACTCCTCAACCGAATTTGGTATAATATGCCTTTTGTTATCGTGGGTAAGCAAAAATACTTCCTTGTCTTCAGCGTAAAAGCAAGCAATTTCTGAAACCTTAAAGGGCAGCATTGAGTCTCCCCTATTGATCAGAAAACGGCTTTTATAAACCTGAGGTTTAGGAAATCTAAGATCCCTGATTATTTCGTAAAGCTGACTGTTTGGATTCTCTTCAGTGTAATAATCCCTGAGTTTTTTAAATTTCTCAATCGAATTCCGAAGCTTTTCCTTATTTATAGGCTTCAACAGATAATCTACGCTATTAAGTTCAAACGCCTGCAGAGCATACTCATCATATGCCGTTGTAAATATAACAGGAGTAATTATCTTACATTCTTCAAAAATTGAAAAACTCTTTCCATCAGCCAGTTGAATATCCAAAAAAATCAAATCGTAATCGGGATTAGAATTTAGGTGGGCTATTGTGGCGAAAACGGTATCCAAAGGTCCTTCAATAGTTACTTCAGGTATTACTTCCCTTATTAAACTGGCTAGGCGATCCGCTGCCAATTCCTCGTCTTCAACAATTAGTATCTTCATAATGTCTAAATTGATAGCTCAAACAGGGGAAGCATTACAACAAACCTGTTAATTTCCCGCTTAATAACAATGTCTTTCCCGGTAAGGTGAAGATAGCGGTTCCGGATATTTTCGAGTCCTACACCTGTTGAAGGTTCCAGATCGATTTTTGGTTTAATCGTATTTTCAACAACAACATATTCTTTGTCAAATATATAAACCTTTATTGACAAGGGATCATCCTTTGAAACTACATTGTGTTTGATCGCATTTTCAAGTAACATCTGTATTGCCAGCGGAGGGATACCAAAGTGTAAATAATTGTCTGGCACAACAAATTCAATCTTTAGCTTCTCCCCAAAGCGGCTTTGCTGGATGAAGACATAATCCATCGCAATTTTTAGCTCGTCGCGCAATAAAACTGATTCCTTATCCCGCGATTGAAGCATATAGCGCATTATCTCCGAAATACTTTCAACATATCGCGATGCTTCCGGGTTGTCGGCTACCAGGATCAGCAGCGTATTGAAACTATTGAACAGGAAATGCGGGTTAACCTGATTTCTAAGCGTATCGTACCTCGCTTCAAGATTTGCCTTTTCAAGTGCCTGGGTACGTAACAAATTTTCTTTCCATTGAATGAAAAATGAAGCAGATGCATAAAAGGAACTTATCATAAAGGTTATAATAACCGAACCAATATAAAGGGCCACTTTAGAGGAATGCCCGAGTGCAATAAGCAGATAGTTTTCAACTGCATAGATCTCAGCAGTTTCAACAATTAGTACCAATGCCGATAAGGCAAAAACCTGAAAAATTACAAGTTTTAGTGTCTCCCTAAACATGGAAAAACGGTTAATTGAGAATTCAATGATAGCCATACTCCCATTCCAGATCAGCGCAGTACGCGCAACTGAGACAATAAAACATTTCAGGAATCCGGATTCGCTATGGCTATAGCCGTAATCTACAAAGACAGAAATTATCGAGATCAACACAATTCCGGTAATCCTGATAATGTACTCGCGCTGCCGGTTTATCCGCGAATTCGATCCAGGAATGCAATTTATCTGCTCTGATATTGGCTCCTTCATTATCATATTTTAGAAATTGAATACTAAATTATCTATTTTATTTTAGTTCCTGGCCCAGCTTTTCTACTTTGCTTATCCATTTGTTTCTGCTCGTTTCGGTTGAGAATCTTAAAGAGTGAAAAGAGGTGATTTTTACAGGTCCGAATCCGCAGAAACCCAATATTCCCTTTTTCATCGAATTATGCCCCGGACTCTTATTAATCAGCCAGTAGTACCAACCCGGGGTATCCATCGTAACTATTAAACGTGCGGACTTCCCCTTGAGCAATTTGTCCCATAATACTGAATTTTCGCGGTAGCGGAATGCAAAATCCGGCAGAAAAACCCGGTCTATAAATCCTTTTAACAATGCCGGGTAGGTGCTCCACCAATTTGGGTAGACCAGTACTAGATGGTCACAGTCCAATATTTGCTGCTGAACTTTCAGCAAATCAGGCTCAAGTTCGGTTCGCATACGATACCCAGACTCAAGAATTGGATTAAACTCCAAATCCCGAAGATTAACCAGTTCACATTCTGCACCTGAAGATTCAGCTCCGGCTTTGTATTGCCTGGCCAATTCGAAACAAAGACTTTTGTCGTCGGGGTGACCATTAATCACTAAAATTTTTTTCATAATTTTTTCTTTATTGTAGTTTAAAAATGGATCCTATATTGCATCATAGGGAAAAATCCCAGCTGGTTGACGTTTTTTACACTGTTTTTGTAGGGACTGTACGTTTGCATTAAGATATTATCGTGGTTTGTGAAATTCTCGATATAGAGAACCCACTCCTGTGATATTTTACGCCAGTTGAGCCTGTAACCAAATTTGATATCTGCTTTAAGAAAAGGGCTAAATTGTTCGTTATATGCCTTTGAATCAATGTACTTTATTGATCCTGCATCATGTGAAGCCTTCAAATCAACCGGTGTATAACGTTTCCCTCCTGCACAGGTAATTTTAAAATCGACATTCAGCGCTGACCGGTCATTCAAACGGTACTCTTTACCGATGAGGAAATTGGCGACGTAGTTTCCATTAAAAGCAGTGTTTCGTTCAATCCCGTCGCTCCCCATGTACTTTGAATCAAATACAGAAAGTGTAGCAAGATAGTAGATATTTTTGCTCAAAAACCGTTCAATTGTAAATTCAACTCCATAATTTCGACCCGTACCACTGTTTTTCAGGCTGTCCTCAGCACCTACCCCCCAGGTTGCACCCGTGTTAAGCATACTGAAAGAGGATCTGCGTTGTTCCACAGGAACA
>CAIOOC010000792.1 GCA_903859795.1 uncultured Bacteroidia bacterium | reverse complement strand
GAACAGTAACCATTAAACATACCCAAATGTCAACAAATGAGACTGTGATGAAAAAGAAAAGTTACGTCTTTCTTATTGTAGTGGTTCTCCTGGTGATTCTTATCGTGATCAAAATCATTTCCACTTCAAAAAAGGAACTGACAAAAAGTGCAAAACCAGCTGCTCTGGCGGTGCAGACTGAATGCTTCATCGCTAAAGATACCCTAATTAATTTTACGTTTAAAGCTGTCGGAAGTATCAGGGCTAATGAAGCTGTAGAATTAGTGAGCGAATTGTCGTTACGGTTGGTTTCCATCCACTTTAAAGAAGGAAGCCAGGTGCGAAGAGGAGATCTCCTTTTTCAACTCGATGATTCCGAGTTGCAGGCCAATCTAAAAAAGGTAAAGGCGAAAATGGAATTGGCGCTTGAGACTGAAAAGCGCACCGAAAGCTTATTGAAATCTGGCGGAACAAGTAAACAAATTTTTGATGAGTCGGTATGCGATCGCAAAGTGCTTGAAGCTGAGGCAGAATCACTGAATGTGCTGATCCGTAAAACAAAAATCATGGCTCCGTTTTCAGGTGTTATCGGTATCAGGAATGTCAGTGAGGGGGCTTACCTGACACCCGGGAAAGTACTTACAACTTTAGAGGATTTAAGCAGGTTAAAAATTGAATTTACTATTTCACAGACCTTTGCAAATATGATCCGAAAAGGGGAACTGTTTAATTTCAGAGTTGAAGGAAACCCCACAGAATATTCTGCTCTGATTGAAGCAATAAACCCTTCAATTAATCAAAATTCGGGAAACCTCAAGATCCTTGCAATTGTTATGAATTCTGACGCCGCATTGAAAGCTGGAATAACTGTAAGTATTGGTCTTGCTTCAAAATCAGCAATTTCTGCGGTATATGTCCCTACCCAGGCCCTGATCCCGACTCCGGGTGGGTATCATCTTTTTTTTGCAGAACATGGTAAAGCTGGTTACCGGCCTGTTATTACCGGAATTCGATCGGAAAAAATGGTTGAAATAATTAAGGGTGTGGTGCCGGGAGATACTGTTTTGGTAACAGGGTTTATGAAGTTGAGACCCGGTTCGAAATTGGAAATTGTAAAAGCAAGGTAAAATGAGCCTCTCATCGACCTGTATCGAGCGTCCTGCATTGCCAGTGGTATTATCATTATTGCTTATCATTGCAGGTATTGTCGGGTTTTCATTTTTACCCGACCGAGAGTATCCCGAAATGCAGCCACCTGTAGTCAATGTTACAACTTTATATACGGGGGCAAATGCTGAAATAATTCAGGCTCAGATCACGGAACCTCTGCAGCAGGAAATTAGCGGGATCGAAGGGATAAGGATTATTTCCTCTTCTTCAACTGAACAGACGAGTGCAATCACTGTCGAATTTAACATCGGAGAAGACCTCGAAAGGGCTACAAACGATGTACGCGACAGGGTATCAAGGGCAATCCGTTTCCTGCCAAAGGATGCCGATCCTCCAATTGTTGAAAAATTAGATGCAAACGCCAACCCGATCATTTTCGTAATCCTTAAAAGTAAGGATCACTCGGTGCTTGAAATAAGTGATGTTGTCGACAGGTACTTGCGTAACAAGTATCAGACAATTTCAGGAATTGCAGGAGTTAAAATTTTTGGAATGTTTAGTGGTAATAGTGATTTAAAGCAGGCGCAGGATAATGTAAATTACTTGGCAATGCAATATGATGATTTTATGGACTCTGAAGCAACTT
>CAIOOC010000791.1 GCA_903859795.1 uncultured Bacteroidia bacterium | reverse complement strand
TCTATCATTTGGAGGCGGAGCTGTTAACGATGCTGTGATGCACTTCACTAACAGCAATCTTCCTTTTGGGGGAGTTGGAACAAGTGGTATCGGCAGTTATCATGGAGAAGCTGGATTTAAAACTTTTTCTCATTTTAAAAGTATTCTTTGCAAGCCTTTCTGGCTTGAACCTAACCTCAAGTACTCGCCCTATTCAAAACTAAAACTCTCCTGGATAAAGAAGCTGATCGGGAAATAGGAGTGTTCTAAATTAATATCCTTAACCCTTTTCTGAAAATTCAGATTTTGTAACAATCTGTTTTAATGATTCGATGGTATGAAAGATCATCGAATCTAATAGCATTTGTGATATATTCATCTTCATTGCGGCTTTACAACCAGTGCTAATTTATGTTATTCAACACAATATTGGATAAATCTGACTCAAAGGATCAACAAAAATCATTAGTTATTTGTAATAAGTCTAAATAAGTATTGCTTGTTTGGCATTTTTGGATATTCGGCAAATAATTCAAATGATAGCACGATGAAAAAAAAGTTCTATACCTATTATAAACTTATTGGAATAACCTTCTTAGTGCTCCATTCCTGCAGTAAAAGCACCATGTTACCCCCATCGGGAGTATCGAATATTAGCTTTCAGGCTACTTTAAACGGTGCAAGTGGAACACCAGCAAATGCGTCCAAAGCAACTGGTACTGCCACTTTCAGTTATAATCCCACAACCTACATTTTAAGTGGAACAGTTGTCTACCAGGGTATGACACCAAACGGAGCGCATATTCATCAAGGAGCAATAGGAGTTGGTGGTGTTGTTGTCTTTGTTCTTGCATCTGGCACCATTACCTCACCTATTACCTTTACATCAACGCCTTTGAATGCCAGTGAACGAGCCGATTTATTGGCTAATTTGTATTATATCAATCTTCACAGCATTGCTTATCCTGATGGTGAGATAAGAGGTCAACTGATACAACAGACCCCTTAAGGATCGTGTAGCGTGATTTACTAAATCAGATTATTATTCAGATTTTGATATAGTGGAGACCAGCATCACTTAAAAAACGGGGCGTTTCTGAAAAGCCTTACGAGTAGGAAAAAACTAAATTAGGCAAAATGAAAAAATTATTCCTTGCTGCTATTGCAGGTGCTGTAACCATGTTTGTGGTTGGCGGATTGACACACCTTGTTATTTTTAAGGACCTGCTGCTTTCGTTAAAAGGTTCTGTAGTTGACATAAATCGCCCTGAGCCACTGTTGCCTGTTACAATTCTGGCATTAATTATTCTTGGGTTAATAATGTCATACATGTATCCCAAGGGGGTTGAGGGGAATGATAAAATTATGCAGGGGCTGAAGTTTGGTGTAATCATTAGCCTCCTCTGGTTTCTTCCCTGCAATTTGATTGAATACTCGATGACTACGGTCCTAAGTCTTCAATCAATATTGTTTGATGCTGTTCTTCATGCTATAGAGCAAGGACTTGGAGGGGTAGCAATTGCGCTTGTCTATGGAAATTTACCGCTTAAATCAAAGTAGCCTAAATATTTGGGGATAATCAGGGGCTGGGACAAAATAAATTTTAGGTATATAAAACATAATCTTTAGGTGATTATTTTCAGTCATCATTTTTCAAAAAATAATC
>CAIOOC010000790.1 GCA_903859795.1 uncultured Bacteroidia bacterium | reverse complement strand
TCAGTTTGTTTTAGTCCTGATTTTGCTTCCTGCAAAAGCGAAATACATGATGTAGAGATACGCAGGAAGACAGACCAGGTAAGCGACCTGATGTGAGGCCACATCGGCTACATACCCGAATAACAGGGGAAGGAAAGCGCCGCCGATGATGCCCATAACCAAAAAAGAAGATCCCATTTTGGTGAATTTACCCAGATCTGCGATGGCCAGAGGCCAAATGGCAGGCCACATCAATGCATTGGCCAGACCAAGAAGAGCCACCAGGTAGATGGAAATACCAACAGGAAGAAAAACGATCAGGATTGTTACCAGCATACCCGAGAGGGTGGAAATTAAAAGTGCCCTCCCCTGGCTCACAAATTTTGGGATGAACATTGCCCCCAAAAGATAACCTACAACCATGGCCGCCGACACAAACCAAACATAGCTCTCAGGTGATGGCAGATTCAATATGGTAGCATAGTCAGTAATGGAACCCAATGCGATGTATTCGACACCAATGTCGAAGAAAATGGCAAAGACACCCAGCAGCAGATGAGGAAATTGAAAGATACTTGTTTTCGTTGCAGCATAGGATGAGGCTGTGGAGTCATCATCCTCTTCTCCAATGGCCAAAACCTCGGGAAGAGGGGCAAAATAATAGAGGAATCCCATCACTACCAGTACCCCGGATATGATGTAAAAAGGAAGAATTGTATCCTCAATCCGCACATTGGCCAGATCCATGAATACAGCTAGTATCAGGGAGGCTACCGCATAAAAGGTCTTGCTGCAAATACCCATTATCGCGATCCGGCTTGCCGCACTTTCCGCCGGACCTAAAATTGCCACATAGGTATTCACTGCTCCGGTAAGCAGTGTCTGCCCCATCCCACTGATAAACAAGGCCACCAACAGCAATGGAAAACTCACAAGTTTTGCAGCAGGCGCAATTAAATAAAAACCCATGGCCATAATCAAAAAAGCAATAATCATCCCTCCCTTGTAGCCAAACTTCTTAATGATTGCCCCGGAAGGAAGCCCAAAAACCACAAAGGACAAGAACGTCGCAGTCATCACCAGATAGGACATCGTGATGGAAATATGAAATGCCTCTTTTACAAACGGGACAAAGAATGCATTTATTCCAAGGGCAAAGCCAAGTACAGCAAACATGGATCCGATGAGCACCATTGGAACGATTAAAGTCTTTTTGTTGTTAGTCATGGTAAGAAAGATTAATTTAAAGCATTTCTGTTTTTTAGAATGTACATTTATCCAACTACATACTCCGTAGTTATTTTAACACTTAGTTCGGTCCCCGGAATGAGCAGATCGGGACAACCTCCGCAAGCCTCTATTTCCATAAAACCCGATGGATCGCAGTAAATACTGAGTTTTACGCCAAACTCAGAGGGAAACTTTGCAGGATCGGTATCGGCAATATCAATGTAGTTTTGTCCGGCAGGTAAAGATCCGGCACTCCGTTTTACGCGAAAATCCTCACCGCTGACAAATTCTATCCAGGGTACGTTTTCTGATAATCCAAGTTGAAAGCGAAAATCTGTCTGAGGGTTCACCTCATAATTTTCACCTGAGATTCCGCGTTGCGAAAGGCTCGAATCATACATATCACAGATGTCTCCCTCCGGGGATGGCGGCATAATGACTTTGCATCCCACTCTGGAATCAAACTGGCACAACGACCATGGAGCCAGACGAAATTCATCTTTCTCTAAAGTCCTGACACCAATATACCGGATGATCTCCGTGACATTCTGGATCAGTGAATTTCCAGTCCGTTCAATCTCTATGTG
>CAIOOC010000789.1 GCA_903859795.1 uncultured Bacteroidia bacterium | reverse complement strand
GGAAAATACAAAGAGAGCGTTGAGAATTTAAAAGTCTCTGTCAGTGTGAATAAAGAGTCTAAAACTATCACCGTTTCTGACAACGGTATTGGGATGACCTCCGAAGAGGTTGAAAAATTCATTAACCAGATAGCTTTTTCCGGTGCAAACGAATTTCTCGAAAAGTATAAGGATGATGCGAACGCCATTATTGGCCATTTCGGACTTGGTTTCTACTCATCATTCATGGTCTCGGAGGAGGTAGAAATTATCACCCGTTCTTACCAGAATGACGCAAAGCCTGTTCGCTGGATCTGTGACGGGTCACCCGAATACGTGCTCGAAGAGGCTGAAAAGGATACGGTGGGTACTGATATCATTATGCATATTAATTCTGATTCGGTAGAATTTCTTGAAGAAAACCGGATAAATGAATTATTGAACAAGTACTGCAAATTCCTTCCGGTTCCTGTAGTTTTTGGCAGGAAGAAAGAGTGGAAAGACGGGAAATATGAGGATACAACTGAGGATAACCAGATCAACGAAGTTATCCCTGCATGGACAAAGAAACCGGTGGATTTAAAGGAAGAAGATTATACCGATTTTTATCATAAACTCTATCCATATGGCGATGAGCCGCTGTTTCATATCCACCTGAATGTTGATTACCCGTTCAACCTTACCGGGATTCTCTATTTCCCAAAACTGAAAAATAATTTTGAGGTTCAAAAGAATAAAATCCAGTTATATTGCAGTCAGGTATTTGTCACTGATTCTGTCGAAGGGATTGTTCCGGAGTTCCTTACACTCCTTCATGGGGTCTTAGATTCACCCGATATCCCGCTGAATGTCTCACGCTCTTACCTTCAGAGTGACTCTAACGTAAAGAAAATCAGTGGCCATATCACCAAAAAGGTTGCAGACCGTCTGACTGAGATCTTTAAAGAAAATCGTACCGAGTTTGAAGCAAAATGGAACGACCTGAAGCTATTTATTGAATATGGAATGCTAACAGATGAGAAGTTCTACGAAAAGGCGCTGAAATTCTATCTGTTTCAGAATACCGACAACAAATCGTTCACATGGGAAGAGTACGAAAACGTTATTAGTGCCAACCAGACCGACAAGGATAAAAAGCTGGTTTACCTGTATGCCACAAATAAGGACGAACAATTCCACTTTATTGAAGCAGCAAAAGATAAAGGTTACGATGTTCTATTAATGAATGATGTTCTTGCAACACCTCTATTAAATCATTTCGAGCAAAAATTCCCCGAAAAGCACTTCGTACGCGTCGATGCTGATGTTGTTGACAAACTGATCTCCAGGGATAGCACAAAAGCCGACTTGTTGTCGCTGGATGAAAAAAATGATTTGAGTCCGGTTTTCCAGGCGATTACGCCTAAAGATCGTGGTCAGTTTATCATTGATTTTCAGGATCTTGGAGAAAACGGAATGCCGATGGTCGTGACTCAGAATGAGTTTATGCGCCGGATGAAAGATATGTCAAAAATGCAGAGCGGAATGAGCTTCTATGGAGACCTGCCCGACAGTTACAACCTGGTTGTCAATATCACTCATCCTCTGATAAAACGGGTAATTGCTGATAAACATCAACAGCTTGAATCAGAATTAGCTCCGACTATCAAAGAAATCACAAGATTCAAATCAGAGAAAGAGGCACTGAAAAAACTAAAAGAGGGAAAAAAAGAAGAAGAGGTTCCCCAGGAAGAAAAAGACCTTCTAAAAGAGACTGAGAATAAAATATCTGATCTTGAAGATTTGAAACGTAAAAAACTGGAGACATTTGGTGCATCTAATGATCTGGCAAAGCAACTGGTTGATCTAGCCCTTCTGGCCAACAATATGCTTCGTGGCGAGGCACTGAATAATTTCGTAAAACGTAGCGTAGAAATCATGAAATAGCCATTCTATACGAAAAAAAACAAATTGTTTTCGTATTAAATTTTCGGTAATTTTCAGACCAATTAATATTATTGAACCCTCATGAGTTATCAATTCAAGAATTTGAATAATTCATTGAGGGTTTCATAAAATTAGGGTTATTGCAAACGTATAATTTAAATCTATTCTGATGAAAGTTACCTCACTTACCATCTTATTATTCTGTTCGTTTATCTGGACAGGGAAGGCTCAAAAACCAATGAACATCCTTACTTACAATATCAGGTTCAACAATCCTTCCGACAACGAAAATGCATGGCCAAAACGCAGCCAGGAGGTTATCCGGCTTTTAAAAACACATAAGGCTGATCTATTTTCAGTTCAGGAGGCACTCTATGATCAGATCATGAATTTGAAGGATGGGATGAAAGGTTTTGATTATGTCGGAGTGGGTCGTGATGATGGCAACATCAACGGAGAATTTTCAGCTATTTACTATAATTCAATCCGGTACATTGTGTTGGAAGATGGGACCTTCTGGCTTTCTAAAACACCCAAAGTACCCTCGAAAAGTTGGGATGCAGCTCTAAACCGGATCTGCACCTGGGCAAGGTTCAGGGAAAATGAGACACACAAATCATTTTATGTTTTTAATACCCATTTCGACCATCAGGGTGTTATCGCACGAAAGAAATCAGCCTTATTAATTTTGAAAAAAATCAGCCAAATTGTTGACAGAAAGGATCCTGTTATTCTTACCGGTGACTTTAACCTCACACCAGAAGAAAAACCTTTGGTACTGATCAGGCAAAAACTTAAAGATTCAAGGCAGGTAAGCCGTGACGTACCTAAAGGGCCTTTAGGTACCTTTAACGGGTTTGATTTCCAGAGTAAGCTTGAAAGCCGGATTGACTATTTATTTGTGAATAAATATGTTGAAGTAAATAGTTACACGGTATTAACAGATTCAAAAGACGGCAGGTATCCGTCAGATCATCTGCCTGTTCTGATTGAAGTTCAAATGAAGTAGTAAAATATGAGTCTAAATCTTGATGAAAAAGATCTTCAAAAGATCATAATGATTGGTGACAAAGTTTTGATTAAGCCAAAGAATCCGAATCTGCAGACTTCATCCGGGCTGTATTTGCCCACAAAGGCCGTTGAAAAAGAGAATATCCAGGCCGGCTATGTGATTAAAGTTGGACCCGGATTCCCTATACCGCTAATTAACGAGGAAGAAGAATCGTGGAAAGAGCGGGCCGATCCGGTAAAATATATTCCTCTTCAGGCCAAAGTTGGCGATCTGGCCGTATACCTCAGTAAATCGGGTTATGATATTGAGTTCAAAGGAGAGAAATTTATAATTCTCTCACATACAGCGATAGTTATGATTGTACGGGAAGAGGGTCTTTTCGAATGAAATTCTAAAACATTCACATTATTGCAAAACAGACCCTCAGCGATTTAATTCCCTGAGGGTCTGTAACTAAGAAGAGGATATCTAGCGATACCCTCTTCTAACCTAACCTAACTAACCTAAATCCTATGAAAAAACCTGCTCTTAAGCAACTACACAAATGTAATGTAGAGAACAGCCAACTTCAATTAATCAAGGTTAATTAACGTTAATTTTTAAAGACTTACAATAAGATTCTTAATAATTATCAAATAAACTTGATCTTATGAACAAGTTATTCGAAAAATTAAATGACTCGTTAGTGTTTTGAAAGATAATCAGCAACTCCTTCAGCAGTAGCGCTCATAGCCTCTTTCCCCTCCTGCCAGTTAGCAGGACACACTTCGCCAAACTCTTCGAAATGCCTTAAAGCATCTACTGTCCTCAACGCCTCATCAACACTGCGTCCTAATGGTAAGTCATTAACAAGCTGATGACGTACAACGCCTTTTTTGTCAATCAGGAAAAGTCCGCGATAGGCTACCGGAGCTCCATTGAAAACAGATTTCCCATCTTCATCAATATCGTATTCTCCGGCCAGTACACCATAGTTTTCAGCAATAGTTTTTGACAGGTCTGCGACAATCGGGTATTTAACACTCTTGATTCCGCCATTCTTCTTTTCGGTATTCAACCATGCCCAATGTGAAAACTGGGAGTCAACTGAACAACCTACAACTGCAGTTTCGCGTTTTTCGAACTCAGCCAGTTTTTCCTGAAAAGCTAAAAGCTCGGTCGGACAAACAAAGGTAAAATCGAGTGGGTAAAAGAAAAATACAACATATTTCTGACCAATAAACTGATCAAGCGAAAAATTCTCAACGATGTCATTGCCGTTAACTACGGCATTTGCTTTAAATTCCGGAGCTTTTTTCCCTACTAATGTGCTCATAAAATTGATTTTAATTGTGTATAAATATTACTTACTAATAACAAATACTGCTTCTATATTGTTTAACACGATTCTGTATTAAACAAAAATTAGCCGGCGAATCTAATCTTCAGTGATCGGATCGAGGTCATCATCATCAGAATCAAGAAGATCCGGATCCTCGCTGAAATATGACTCATCCTCAAATTCAGGCACTGTCAGAAATGTTGCAACCGGTGTAAGATTACCAGCGGTTACATCTTTATCCACCTGATATGGAAATACATCAAGAATGGTGCTTTCGTTAATTCCACTGATCTCAAAGTCAGCCATCATTCCACGCATTGCCTCAATAATCTGATCAAAGGCCTCTTTTATGCTGCTTGAAAAGACAAGAACAAATTGTGCAACCCGCTTTTCCTTACCACTCTCCTCATCAACTGTGATAAAGGCTACTTTTGCTTTGTACCAACGGTCGCCGGCATCAGAGGGAATAATTTCGGAGATACGTGTCTTGGCTATTTTGCTCACAGTAAATTCTCCGCTGACCATTGTCTGAAGTTCCTTATAGATACGACTTTCAGCTTCGGTAAATGATATTGCATCAAGAAGATAGGTTTCGCTGGCCTTCTTTTCATGGCCGGTTTCATCCATCTTAATATATTTCGCAGTGCATTCGAACCAGGTATTCATTTGTATAAATTAGATGATAAATTGAAATGTTTATTGCAAAGATAATGCTTTCCAAGCTGCAAAGCAGGTGAGGCTTCGAAATAAAAAGTAAAAAGATACCGGATGATTATCGCCAATCGGTCATTGACAACCTTAGACCACAAATGATCACTGGTTATAGGATCTTGACAACTGGTGACCAGATATTGATAAATGGCAGTTGCATATTAAAGAAGGAAACTGACTATTGAGGACAGGTAATCAATTAACTATGGGATCTGTATAAGGGGCTGGGACAAAATAAATTTTAGGTATATAAAACATAATCTTTAGGTGATTATTTTCAGTCATCATTTTTCAAAAAATAATC
>CAIOOC010000788.1 GCA_903859795.1 uncultured Bacteroidia bacterium | reverse complement strand
CATTGATGGGGGCGAGTTGCTAATATCCAAACCACTTAATGCAATCGAAAGTTTGCTTCCCTCCAAACTTTTTTACAGGATTCATAAGTCTCATCTGGTCAATCTGAATTACATCAAATCGTATAGCAGGAATGAGGGGTACCATGTAATACTCGAGGATGGAACCAAACTGGATGTGGCTACGCGCCGTAACGACGATTTTATCAGGGCGCTGACACGAAGATGAAGCATTTAAGAATTAAAATATGAAGGAACTAAGGCAACAGGTTACTAAAAGGGTCACCTTGTTTCAGACCCTCACAGCTACAATAATTAATATCGGGAATGATTGAAGGTATCAGGGTGCTATGGTTTAAAGCCACTGGAATACCAGTGATTCGCTTCTTTCTGCTGATTAGTTGTCTGAATCCATACTTTTTGGCTGCTCAGAATTACCCATCCCGCCATTTTACCATGCGCGATGGTTTGCCCAGTATGGCTATCCGCTGTATTTATAAAGACACCCGGGGATTGCTCTGGTTAGGAACCGATGCTGGATTGTGCTCCTTTGACGGTAAATCCTTTCATATATTTAAATCCTCCGAAGGGATGACGGCAAGCCAGGTGTGGGCCATAGCTGAGGACGAACAGGGAAACTTGTGGTTCGGAAGCCACGGCGAAGGGCTTTACAAGTATAACGGTAAAAAATTTACGAGATTTACCCAAAAGGACGGAATGGCTGACGATCGTATCCGGGTTCTATGCTATTCAAAGAACTTTCATTGCCTGATTGCCGGAGGTTATAACGGAATAAGTACAATCAGAGAGAAAAGTATTACAGGTTCACCAGGTATCTTGTATCCTAAAAATATGATATTTAGTTGTGTGACCGGTATAATGGATGCCGGGAAATTTATATACATCACCACTTATAGCCATTCAAGCCCTATCCGGTATTACCCTGATCAGAATAAATATGTAAGTGTTCACGATAGCGGTGTTTATTATCCAAGCCATAGTTTCTCTGCCTATCTTACTTCGAAAGGGGATACGATATTTTCCCTTACCACCAAAGGAGCATGTATCTTTAAAAAGGATGGTGTTATTAAAAATGACACTATCGGTCAGATATTTGGGATTGCTGAAGACAAGAGAGGAGATCTTTGGTTTGCCGGCTGGTCTGTTCCAGGGATGAATCTGAAAGGTGGAGTGTTCAGATTCGATGGGAAGACGTTTCGTAACTATAAAACTCCTTTTGGCATAAGCGACGGGGAGGTATGGTCTGTTTTTTGCGACCATGAACAGGATATTCTTTGGGTCGGCACCCTGAATGAGGGGTTGTTCAGAATCCCATCTACTGTTATCACAACATATCCTCCCTCCTACTTTAACCTTCAGCATCAGAAAATAAATAATTTGTTCATTGATTCAAAGAATGTATTGTGGATTTCGGGTAACCGGGAACTAATTAAAATGGCACCAGACGGTAGTTTTACCTATGTGGACAAGCATAAGATGATCTTATCATACAGAAAGCTATGGAATACCAGTAAACCCCGACCTTTCAATAAATTATTATCTGATGAGCGTGAAGCCCAGAAATTGAGGAGTAAATTACTTCCTGAATTTGAAAAACGAATGGAATTTGATTTTCATACAGTTAATGAGGATAAGGATCATAATTTCCTTTTTTATACACGATTAGGAAACTTTTATATAGATGAAAAGAACAAAATAACTGAATATATGGGAGTCAACGATGCCCTTGCTGAGCAAGCAATAACAGGTAGAGATACTTTGATTTTTGCAGGATGGGGCTGGACATATCTTCTTCCGAAATATCGTGTTCTGCCTGATAAGAAATATAATTTTATGGGTTTTGACTCACCTTTGTATCTTAACTTTTCCAAAGAACGTAATCCAAAGGATGTTAACCGGGTAGTAAGTCATGGCAACCGGAGTTGGTATACATCATGGGCAAGCGGCATGTGGATGAGCCATGGTATGAACCTTGTCAATTTCAACAAATCCGATTCAACAATCAGCAACGATCTGAATGATGTCTGCTTTGACAAACAGGACCATGTCATCTTCGGCTCAAATACAGGCGAGATATGCATCGCCACTTATGAAAACTCAAAACTGAAAATTATCTACCGTATAAATAGTGATAATGGAATACAGGGTAACACCATCTCCTGGCTTTTGGCCGACCGGAACGGAAAACTGTGGGCAGGTACTAATAAGGGGCTGAATTGCATTGATCTGGAACAGCTTTACAGGTCTGGCAAATATGTTATCCGGTTTATGGACGAAGAGGATGGATATGTCGGGCAATCCTCCAAAAAAGGCGTAATGGATCAGGACGGAAACCTTTGGATAGGGACGGAAGATCTGCTTATCAGACTGAATACCAAAAGCTTTGACTCTTCGGATTCCATCTCCTGTAAGATTATTCTGAAGTCTTTGGAAATCAATGGAGCATCTGCAGACAGTATCCTGGAGAAGGAACTGAATAGGCAGGCAGTGTTTCCATCCGGTCATTTTAATCTAAAATATTCCGAAAGCAACCTGGTCTTTTTCTACGATATCCTGAATTATAACAATCCTGCTAAAGAGAGGTTCCGCTATATGCTTAAAGGTTATGACGAGACGTGGAGTCACTGGGGAACTGGCAGAAAAGCTGTCTATACCAACCTCCCCTCAGGAGAATACACCTTTTGTGTCGAAGCCGGAAATTTACGGTCACTTGCACACTTTGAACCGCTTGAGGTTAAATTCACAATCCGCCATCCGTGGTGGGGATTATGGTATGTGCAGGTTCTGGTTATTCTTTTGGTGGTAATGTCTGGAATTGCCATCATGAAGAAATACCTAGAAATTGACAGAAACAGGGAACACCGGAAATCTGAAATTGAGAAGAAAATTGTGCAGCTTGAGATGCAGGCCCTGCAAGCCCAGATGAACCCCCATTTTATATTCAATTGTGTGAATGGCATCCAATATTACGTGCTAGCCAATAAAATGGATGAGGTTCTCTCTTATCTCTCTGATTTCTCGAAAGTTGTGAGAGAGTCGCTGAGCAATGCAACCCTAAGGGTTATTCTGCTTGAACAAGAGATCAGTTTCCTGCACAGTTACCTGAGGCTTGAACAGATGCGCTTTCCTGATAAGTTTGACTACATCATTGACTGCCAAAAATTTGATAAGGGGGAAAGCATTTTAATTCCACCAATGTTGGTACAGCCTTTCGCAGAAAATGCAGTTCGACATGGATTTGGACCGATTGAATGGAAAGGGCATCTCTCAATCATCTTCAAAAAGGAAGGGGAAGCCATGGTTAAATGTACAATCACCGACAACGGGATCGGCAGAGAAAGGGCCCTTCTTAACAGTGTGTTCTCACCCATAAATGACCGTCCGCACAGTACCCTGATTACTGCGACTCGTTTGCGGCTCTTCAATCCGCCAGGGACTTCAGCGAGGTACCAAATAATATACACTGATTTGTCTGAAAACGGGAATACAACCGGACTAAGGGTTGAACTCTATATGCCAATGGAGATACCAAACGGAAAGGAAACCTGAAGAAATATACGTCAGAAACAGAGGGAAAATCCAGGATCTACGGAAAAAATTCATATCCTGAATATAACGGGACCTACCTTTAAATGTTATAGGAATAAACCTCTTCATCGGAGACTATTATCCCAGTTCCAACAGTCTCAAAAGTGTTTACGTCAACGAAAATTAGGCTTCCTGTAATGCGATTTTCTGTGTAATCGTCATATTTTAGCGGTTTGAGCGATTTTATTGTGATATGAGCAATATCATTTCTTGAAACGCTTTTCCCAGCTGTATCCTGCTCCAGAGTGCTGAAGTTTACTCTGTAACGGATATCTGTTACAATTACTTCTGTCTCATCAGTAGTATGCCGAATAATGTATTTTTCACCAATTTGCAACAGGTTGTCGTTTAGCCAGCAAATCTGGGAAGATATTTTTGAACTGTACTTTGGATAATTCTTATTTATCCTTACAAGCATATCGCCCTTCTTTAAATCTGAAAAGCCATCCAGTTGAAGAGTTACCGATTGTGGAGTTGATGCCTCGAAAAGTTCTGATCCGCCATCGGATATGCCCTTTACCGTTGATAACTTATTGTGCGGTAAGGCAAGAACAATGTCTCCAACCCTGAAAACTCCACCAGATACTCTGCCAGTAAAACCTTTAGATGTGCCAAATCTCTCTTCTTGCGATTCATTGGCATATTGAATCGGGAAACGTGGAGCGAGTTCATTATCCACGTTTTTCAACGGTATATTTTCGAGTAAACTCAACAGTGAATCCCCGGCATACCAGGACATATTGTGTGCTACTTCAATAACGTTGTCCCCGTTTTCAGCTGATATAGGTATATAATAGACCTTTTTTAAATTTAGTTTTTTTACTGTATTTTCAAACTCAGTGATAATTCGATTATAAATTTCTTCTGAGAAGTTGACAAGATCCATCTTATTAATGGCCAGAATTACAGTCGGGATCCGAAGAATTGATGAGATATAAGATTGTCTTTTGGCCTCATCTACAATACCGTTTTTCGCATCAATTAAGATAATTGCAACATCTGGGGTCGATACTCCATCGTGAATATCCCCGGCATACCCAATCAGTCCGGGAGTTTCGCTAAGGATGAACTTTCTCATTGATGTCACCTTAGAGGCTTGGCGCCCTTCGTTTTTAATTGATACGTCGTTGTCAGGAAACCGTTTGAGAAGCGTACGCTTCCCATCATTGGCACTTCCTGATATACAGTAACGGAGACATTCAATATCCTGAGAACTCTTTGATACCTTGTTAAACAGCACTGATTCAGGAGAGCAACCGAAAGTGTTTTGGTGTGTAATATCTGTTTGTTGTGGCATGGTTTTGACTCTTTTATTTCGAATTGAACACTAAATAAGTTATTCTCTGAACTCATTATTTTTGAAATTTCCAGGACTAATATTTTGTGGTAATTTCTTTAAGTATTCAGAACACGAATTAAGCGTTTATCAAAGAGTCATGAAATCCCTTATAAGAGGTAAATTGAATACCATCTTTATGGTAGATAAAATTTGATCTGAAGTTGAATGAACGATTATTTTTAGCCATTTATGTGGACATTCTGCGGATTTTTTGGTTTTCGTATGAATGCTTTTAGAATCCAATTTTCCCCCCTTTGTGTATCGCGATTCCTATTTGTTCATGATTATCGCGGCGACCATTATAAAAGAGCAACCATTGGTTATTATCTTGTATTACGAATGGTTTGTAAACCGCAGAAGAATCCCAGCCGGGACCTGGTTGGATGATCGGATTTCCCTTGAATCTTTCCCAGTCTGTGATCCCGTTTTTTGACCGGGCCATCCCAATTTGTGCGTAATCAATATTCTTAAACCCAATATAAAACATCAAATAGTCACCTGACCGTTTAATGACCTGGCAAGCAGTAACCTTCGCCTGTTCCCATTCGTTTTTAGGATCATTTGAAAATACGGGGTTGCCCTTATATTTTTCCCAGGTAATACCGTCTTTGCTGGTTGCATATCCTATGGCATCTGGTTCATATTGTTCACCGCCGGAATACCACATACGAAACAATTTTTTCTGTTCGTCCCAAATTACATGCGGACACATCACAGCGACTTTTTCCCATGGAGCATCTGGTGAAAGCACAGGATCAGCGTTTTTTCTTGTCCAATTTCGCCCATCATTACTAACGGCATACCCGATATGGGAGTGTCCTTCAGCCTGCCCTGTATACCACATGTGGTAAACCCCGTCCTTTTGAATTACAACTGGTCTGTTCAGATCTTTTTCCCAACTGCTGCTGTCGTTAAAGCTTAAGCAAACTGCTGGTAAACTCCAGTTCAAACCATCTGTGCTTTCCGATAAAGCGATACTCTTTTTAGGGCGCCATGAACAATACATTTTGTACACGCTCTTATCAGTCTTTAAAACACTTATATCGAAGATTGTTCCCAGGTCTCCTCCCAATACAGGATTATGAACATATTTTTCCCAGCCTCCGGAGCATTCGTTATTTTCACTATTTTGACAATAAGTTGATGCTATATTTGCAATAAGCATTATTAACAACAGAACTTTATTTTTCATTTTCGTAGTATCATTATGTGCGTAATTAATTTGAAATTAGCACTGTAAATTTGCGTAAAACTTCTGATCAAAGTGCCGGAATTGATTTGTAAGTTCTCTTTTTTTTTTGTAAAT
>CAIOOC010000787.1 GCA_903859795.1 uncultured Bacteroidia bacterium | reverse complement strand
AGGAATATTAGTCAATAAATCTGATACTTTGGATTTATCCATTCCAATAATTATAAAGTGATAATCAGGTAGAATCCGGGCAACTTCGATGAAAATATCGAATCCCTTTAAATAAAAAGTCCTTTTATTTTCGACAATACCAACCGTGAGAATAAGGTTCTCTTTTGAAGGGATTGGAGCTGATATTTGGTTAAGATCTACACAATTGTGCACCAATATCCGTTTTGCGTCCGGCGCAATAGACTTCACTTTTCGATCAACATAATTGGATACTGTGAGGCACAAAGAAGCCAATTGAATTGATCTGATGCAAAAATATCCTCTGATTGGCGAGCAGAGTGCTCCGTAATTAAGACTTTTTATCCGCGCAACTTCATATCCTCCAATCACAAGGTATGATCTTTTCCTGCCAAATTTTGAAAATAATATAGGCAGCAGCGAATGATAATCTGAAAACCAGATAAATACAGCATCGAAGCGCCAGATGTGAAGAAGGAGATATGAAAATTGGTTTAGAAGCTTTAATCCTGTGTTAATTATCCCTTTCCCTGGTTTAAACTGATATTTCGTGACATGTGCAAATGTTGACAAAATCTCGTAATCAGCTTTTACAAAGGAAGAGAAATTAACATAGACAAAAAGGATATTCTTCTTTTGCATTCAACCTGAATTTTAGTCAATTCGTGAGAAAGGATGCGATGATAATGGTTTTCCTGCAAACGGATGATAATCTCCTTTTAAACCGGCAGGTGACTGATTGCGGATATCATAAACAATCTCGATTGATTTACGTGCCTCACCGATCTCAAAACCGTTTCCTTTTAAAATTTCTTCATAACTTCTTGTATGTAAATCGGTAAACCCTTCACTAAACTCGATCTCCTCTCCTTCCAATGTGATGGATCTAAAAGTAGTCTTTCCCTTTTCTGTTGCCTCCTTTGGTAATGTTTCGCTGTTAATGCTTAGAAACCATCGTATCCTTGCTTTTTCCAATAAAAGGATTCCGGATGCCCTGTCGTGAGTATGCAGATTAACAGTATTCTCTATGACATCACCAAAAATCCAGGTCAGCATATCAAAGAAATGGATCCCAATGTTGGTTGCGATACCACCTGATTTTGAAATATCTCCTTTCCACGAGGTATAATACCAGTTTCCGCGTGAGGTAATGTATGTAAGATCTACATCATAAACCTTTTCTGAAGGAGAATTTTTGATTTTTTCCTTTAAGGCAATGATTACAGGATGGAGCCGAAGCTGCAAAATAGTATATATTTTCTTCCCTGTATCAATTGCAACCCGCTGTAAAGGATCAATATTCCAGGGATTTAAAACCAGTGGTTTTTCGCAGATGGCATGAGCACCTCTTCGCAACGCAACCCTGATATGGGCATCATGAAGATAATTGGGCGAGGTAATACTCATATAATCAATGCTAATCCCTTTGTCATACTTCAGCTTTTCAAGGTACCGGTCAAACCGTTCGAATTCTACGAAAAATTTGGTATCGGGCGAATAGCTGTCAATTACACCAACGCCATCATAGGGATCATAAGCGGCCACGAGTCTGTTCCCGGTTTCCCTGATTGCCTTCATATGGCGTGGGGCGACGAATCCGGCTGCCCCGATTAATGCAAAATTCTTATTATCTGTCATTTATAATGGCATAAAAGGTTTTACTAAATTCATTCTTTCTTCCGGTATATAGAAAAGATCACCAGCTGTTTCTTCGTATCTCTCATCAAAAGGGAAAAGCGATTCGTCCTTAAGATAAAAAGCACTATAAGAATATATTTTTAGAAAATCACTGATAAACTTTCTGTTAACAGGCTCAATTTCTATCTGTATTAGCGGATGGAAATTCTCCAAAAGAAACCCAAGATGGGGGATAATATTAATCTCGTACCCTTCAACATCGCATTTTATATAATCGCACCGTTCCAGCTTTCCGAACACGGTGCCCGGAGTAAACATTTTCTCGGTGAATTTATATTCAAAAACCTCCTTTTCATCCGAATTTAATACCCTTGTCAAACCATGGCGAAGGTATTTATTGCTTTTGGGAATACCCATTTCTATCGGCTTATCATCTTCCGTTCCCAATGCATAAGGGATAATAGTTGTATTTTGAAATTCTGAGGTATTAATTTCCAGAATTTTACGAAACAAAGTGACTGGTTCAACGCAATAAACTTTTCCTTTTGAGCCTGACAGCTTTGCAAACAATCTCGAATAATAACCTAAATTCGCCCCAATGTCGATTACATGATCTCCTTCCTGAATTAACTTGCTGACAAAGTAATGACAATCAAAAGCCCGGTTTCTCTTAAGTATTCCGGTCGAATATGAGATAAAAAACAGTCTGCTCACTACAATCAGATAATTTTTTACTCCCAGGATTTTGTATAGCACTTGTTTAATTCCCATTCTCCAATTCTTTTATTTGTATAAACCATTACAGCAGGTGGTTATCCCAGCTTTTTAACTCCTTCATTCGAAAGGAGATATTGTTCACCGCTTTCAGGACAAATGCCAATTCCTTCACTATCGAATGTAAGTTTGTGCCCAAATTCGCTCACCCATCCATTCTGACGGGCTGGATTACCATAAACCAGGGCATATGCAGCAACTTCTTTTGTGATTACTGCTCCTGCTCCGATCATGGCATACCTTCCGATTTCATTGCCGCACACCACAGTTGCATTGGCGCCAATTGAAGCCCCTTTGCGAACAATCGTTTCTCGGTACGCATCCTTTCGCACAATTGCACTTCGAGGATTGATCACATTGGTGAACACCATTGACGGACCCAGGAATACATCATCTTCGCAAATAACACCTGTATAAATAGAGACATTATTTTGAATCTTCACATTATCGCCAAGAACTACTTTAGGAGAAATGACTACATTTTGCCCTATATTGCACCTTTTACCGATCTTACTACCGGTCATAATATGACAAAAATGCCATATTTTAGTCCCTTCTCCGATCTCACAATCTTCATCAATCACGGCTGAAGGGTGTGCAGTGTACTTTATCATAATGAGTTAATAGATTGAATTAGGGCACTTACTATTTGGTCCTGCTCCTGTCGGGTCAATTCGGT
>CAIOOC010000786.1 GCA_903859795.1 uncultured Bacteroidia bacterium | reverse complement strand
CGAAAATCTGAATCAGCCATGAAGAGTTACGATCCCCAAATGCATACGGCAGAACATATTCTGAATCAGACTATAGTGAGAATGTTCGGCTGCGAAAGGTCCTTCTCGAGTCATATCGAAAAGAAAAAATCAAAATGCGATTACAGGTTTGACCGCCCCCTGGATGGTGATGAGGAAATTGAACTGGTCCGTAATGTGAATGATATTATTTGTAGGAATCTTGACGTAAAGGAGCATTTTCTTGCCTTGTCAGAAGCTGCTGAACAATTTAACCTCAGCCGTTTGCCTGAAGATTCCGGCGACAAGATCCGAATTGTCACGGTTGGCGACTACGATGCATGTCCCTGTATCGGCCCGCACGTTTCAAACAGCTCAGAAATAGGCACATTCCAACTCATTTCCTCTTCGTTTGAGAACCAGATTCTGAGGATTCGTTTTAAACTGAAGAACTGAATACCTGATCATTTTAAATTTTCATTTTTCATTTTAAATTTTTTCATTCTTCAATCCTTCCAATGCCTTCACTCGAGATTTATAAAGCCTCTGCCGGGTCAGGAAAGACATTCCGCATAGTTAGGGAATACCTGAAGATGGTCTTTCAACGCCCTGCATCGTATAAAAATATTCTCGCAGTTACATTCACCAATAAAGCCACTGCGGAGATGAAAGACCGCATTCTGAATGACCTTTCATTGCTTGCCTCAGGTAAATCATCCGGCCATCTGGAGTATCTTAAAGTTGAATTCAGGCAGAATGAAGAGCAGATCAGGGTAACAGCAACAAAAATTTTGAAATTAATACTCCACGACTATTCCCGATTTTCGGTTAGCACTATCGACAGTTTTTTTCAGCGCGTTATTCGGGCCTTTTCGCGTGAGATGCGCCTTAACGCGTCATATCGCACTGAACTTGATGCACAAATGGTACTTGAAGAGGCTGTCGACCGACTATTCCTTGAAATTGATATAAACCCCGGTCTGAAGAGCTGGATGCTGGAATATGCCGACCAGAACCTTAGAGAAGGGCGTAACTGGAATTTCAGGGAAGATTTGACAAACCGTGGTCA
Organism: uncultured Bacteroidia bacterium; assembly: GCA_903859795.1. Classification (GTDB taxonomy): domain Bacteria; phylum Bacteroidota; class Bacteroidia; order Bacteroidales; family Prolixibacteraceae; genus JAAFHB01. The sequence continues at coordinate 1,590 of CAIOOC010000786.1, read as the reverse complement.
GGAGCTTTTTAAGGAGGAATTTAAGTTATTCAGTGAACCTTTGTTGAAGAAACTGACCGACAAGAATTACCTTACTCATTATAATCAGCAATTAAGAAAGGTTCTTGATGATTATGATCAAAAAATGTCATTAACTGGGAGGAAGGGAATTGCTTTAATTGCGGCACATGGATTGATAATCGACCAATTTAAATTCGGGAAAAATTCTTTTGCAAATCACTTTAATAAACTGGCTGCCGGGAACTTCGCTCTTCCGGGTCCCAGGACTCTCGATGCCTGCAATAATCCGGATTCGTGGTATAAGGCCACTGATTCACCCGACTTGAAAAATCGGATTACCGCTGTTTATCAAGATGGACTCAATAGTCTGCTGATTGAATCAATTGAATTGATGAAAACAGATGGGGTTCTGGCCAATACTTCAAAAGCTATTCTTGACAACCTTTTCTCTTTTGGCCTGTTAACCGATATTGCATTGAAAGTACAGGAAGTCTCAAAAGAGAAAAATCTTGTTCTTCTGAATGACTCCTCACAACTTCTACGCAAGGTTATTTCAGGAAGCGATTCGCCGTTTGTTTATGAAAAAATGGGTTCTGTTTACCGGAATTTTATGCTTGACGAATTCCAGGACACCTCAAGGCTGCAGTGGCATAATTTTAAACCCTTGATTGCGAATTCTCTGGCCGAGGGAAACCGCAATATCATCGTTGGCGACGTTAAGCAATCGATTTACCGGTGGCGGAATGGAGATTGGAACCTGTTGGCGACGCAGATAGAAAAGGATCTCTCAGCCTTTGAAAATCTGGTTGTCCCATTGGATACAAACTGGCGAAGCGCTAAAAAGGTGATCGATTTTAATAACATTCTGTTCCGGGAGTCATCCCGTTTATTGAATACCGATTTTGAGGAAAATCTGACAGGTTCGGGACATTCTTTTGACGAGTTTCCAGGTATGAAGGGGATTTTAGAGCAAGCCTACAGTGACCATTATCAGAAATTATCGGGGAAGGTACAAGCAGGAGGTTATGTAAGGTTGCAATTCATTGAGGCTGAAGATACCCGGAAAAGGGGTGAATACCGCGACCTTGCAATTGCCGAATTGATTACCCAATTAGAGATTGTGCAGGAAAACGGTGTGCGTCCGGAGGAGATCGCTATTCTGGTCCGTGGCAAATATGAAGGGTCAATGATCGCCCGGGCATTGCTCGATCGGAAGATAGAAAATCCGCAAAGCCCATATTGTTTTGATGTGATCTCAAACGATTCACTGATTATTGGGCAATCACCGGTTGTCAGGTTTATCCTTAATTTTTTCACCCTTTTTGCTGCAGGACACAATGATATCGTAAAAGCAGACCTGATTTATGGCTACCTGAATTATTTGGATCCGTTAATCTCGGGCCTTGATGCCCCGATTCAAAGTGAACAGCTTCATACATGGTTTGCCGTGGATCATGAAGTCCCTGATATTTTTAAACCATGGTTCAATGATACAGCGAAAGACACTTTTGATCCCTCATATCTTAGTCTTCCGATATTTGAGCTGGCGAGTCGTATCGCGAAGGATTTCGGACTTAATAAAATACAGGG
>CAIOOC010000785.1 GCA_903859795.1 uncultured Bacteroidia bacterium | reverse complement strand
TCTTTACTATCGATAAAGGAAAACTGACTACGGTGCCCATTGAGCTTCGCAAACAACCCGGAGAAATCAAACCATCAGGAAAACTGAATCCGGATCAGCTGAGTATTGAAAAAACAGGAGATGGGAAAGTCGAAAATCTCTCATCACTGGTAGCAGGAAAATCTTCTGTTTTGGTACTTCTTGACCCGGATAAGGAGCCGTCAAAACATATCCTGAACGACCTTGGTCCTTATGTCGATCATTTCAACAAATGGGGTGGCCAGTTTATTTTTGCTATCCCTGCAGAGAAAGCTTCTCAGTCCGGGGTACTTAAAACCTACAGTCTTCCTGCCAAAATGGTTAGTGGGATCGATAAGGAGGGGAATATTTTCAAGGCTATTTCAGCTATTTACGGTGACGGACTAAAGGATAAACTTCCATTGGTGCTGTTTTGTGATGAATCTGGTAATGTATTCCTCTTCTCTTCAGGATATAAGATCGGAGCCGGGGAGCAATTACTCAAAGTAATCTCTGCTGTCGAATCGGCTCAGAATACAAAAGGAGTAAAGATTTCGTGCACAACAATCAAATAAAAGGGTTTTTATTTGATATTATTTGAAAAACAGTAAGTTATTGTTGCAGCTTTCCCTTAACTTACCGCCTGTTGCCGCTCATATATCAAAACACCAAATTACTTCAGTTATTTTTGGAGTAATTTGGTGTTTCTTATAAGGTTCAGCCAAATGGAATCTTCAAGGAACTGTTACTTCACATCCTTAATTCCAGGTTTAAGAATTACCTTTTCAATCACTTCGTGCTCTTTGTCGAGATCCTCATCATCGTAAATTTCTAAAATAGGTTCGTTAAATGCTTTGCTGGTCAGCCGTTTATCTAGCGATAACAACAATGAAGGAAGCACCATGATATTGAAGAACATAGCAATTAGTAAGGTTGTCGAGATCAGTATCCCCAATGCCTGTGTTCCACCAAAGCTCGAGACTATGAAAACACTGAATCCAAGTACGAGAACGATGCTTGTATAAATCATACTGAAGCCGGCTTCGTGCAAGGCGCTTATCGCAGATTGCTTGATTGCTCCATTGGTTATTTTCAGTTCGTGCCGGTACCGCGAGAGGTACTGAATGGCATTATCGACTGAAATTCCCAGGGCAATACTGAATACGATGATTGTGGAAGGTTTAATAGGTATTCCGGTAAAACCCATTAGTGCAGCAGTGATCAGCAACGGAATGATATTGGGAATCATCGAAACAAGGATCATCCGGAAAGAAGAAAACAACAAAGCCATAAGAAGTGAAATCATCAAAATGGCAATTAAGACACTTTCAAAAAGATTGTCAATCAGGAAGTTCGTTCCCCGTGCATAAACTACACTGTTACCCGTAACGATAACTTTATACTTTGCCGGATTAAAAATACTGTCGATCTTAGGGTGAATCTTTGCCATAAGGGAATCCATATGTTTGGTTCCTATATCTGCCATCTGGAAACTTACCCGGGTATATCTTTTGGTGCTATCGAGGTAGGCAAAAAGCAGATTATTCTTTTTTCCATTTTGATTTTTGGGAAGATACCCCATAATAAATCCTTTTTCGACATTACTCGGCATAGAATACATCGATGAATCACCTCCGAAATAGGCTTGTTTTGAAAACTTAAACAGCTCAACAAGAGAAAGTGGCTTTGAAAACTCCGGATAACTGTTGATCATTTTTTGAAGCTCATTGATCTTATCAAGTGTTGTACCTGCAATTACTCCATTCTTCTTTTTTGTATCAATAGATATCTCAAAGGGCATGACACCACCAAAATTATGCTCGAAAAACTTGAGATCGATGTAAATTGGATCATCAGTCTCAAAGTCATCAACAATCTTTCCCGATGTTTTCATCATGCTGATTCCAACAAAACCAATCAGCAAAAGTGTCCCTGCAATACTATATATCAGACTTCTTCGGTAGGTAATCAGTTGAATAATTTTGTTAATGATTGCCCCAAAGAAGTTACTGTCAAGATGTTTGGTATGTTTCTCGGTTGGAGGATCTATAAAACTGAAAATTATTGGCAATAAGGTAATGCAAAGCAGGTATTCCAGCATGATATTAAGGGCAGTAATAATCCCAAATTCTCTTAACATCTGGTTTGAAATCAGTATAAAAGCGGCAAATCCCAAAGCCGTGGCAGCATTGGTCATCAGAGAAGCAAACCCGATACGCTGAACTACACGAATTAAAGCCCTGATTTTATTCCCATGGCTGCGGTATTCCCAATGGTATTTATTGAGAATATAGATGCAGTTTTCGATCGCTATAATCACGATTAATGATGGTATGACTCCAGTGAGTATAGATATCTTAAAGTTAAAGAGCACGGTCGTCCCCAGAACCCAGACGATACTGATGGCCACAATCAATAAGGAACTTAGTACTACTTTTACTGACCTGAAAAACAGATACATGATTATTGCAGCAATTCCGATGCTCATCAGGATAAAAATAAAAAGTTCCTGTTTCACTGTTCGCATCATAATTGTGCGGATATACGGCATTCCTGAATAATGAACATCTATTTTATTTGCCTTCTCATAGGCAGTTGCTGCATTAACAATACTGGCAACAAGAGCAATCCTTCGTTTATCAACCAATATTTTTTTGTTCAGGGTGATTGCCATCAAAGCGGCATTAGTTTTGGGATTGTAAAGCATCCCCTCGTAGAATTTGAGTCCGAGCAGAGTATTTCTCAGACTATCAACCTCGTGCTGGGTAGTAGGGCGCTTCATCACCAGTGGAAAATAATCAAACTGATGGGTCACATCGTTTTTGACAAGGTTAAGTCCACGGGTCATACTGATCACATCTTCTACTCCGTCAATTCCCCTGATTTTATTTCCGAGGTCATACCAGGCTGTAAATTGATCGAGTTTAAAGATTTCGGGATTTTTAATACCGATCATTAACACCGTGCCATCTTCCCCGAATTGATCCTTAAACTTTTTGTAATCCACCATCGCACTGTCCTTCGCACCAAGCAATGCCGTATTTTCATAAGAAAGTTTAACGCTTTGAGCCTCAAAGGCCATAAAAGCGGTAAAAAGTGCAAGTACAATAATAATCAGGATTCTGTTTCGAAGAATAACACGTGAAATTTTTGTAAACATTTGGTGGTAGATAATAACTTATTATGTTGACTTAAATGTAATATATACCGTTCGAATTGAGTTCACAAAAGTACTATAATAATGAATCTTTACAAAGGAAGAAACATGAAGTTTAAGACCCTGAAGTTTTGAAGAATATTAGAATTCAAAAAAATGCAACTCTTTGTTTGTATGTGGCGATTTGTGAATATCAACTGTCAGATTCAATAATTTAAATAGTCCATTATATCTTTCCGTTTACTTACATAAACCGATTTTTATTATTTTTGAATCACAATTGCATCCCGCCAAAATAAACAGACTCATGGTGTCTGCACTGAAAGGTAAAACAGTCTCGCCAAGGAATGTTCCGGATATTTTACTGTAAATAGTTAATACCAAAGGATTGGGATAGTTCGTTTTGCTTAAATTGGTTATTATCATTTTAAAAGTCTTATTTTAAAAATAAATATCATGACAGAGTCAAGAAGAACTTTTTTAAAACAATCTGCTTTCGTTGTTGCAGGAACCGGGATTGCTGGAAGTGCAGGGGCGGTAACCAACAGTTTATTGAGTGGAAAAACACCTTCAGATATTGTAAATGTTGCCTTGATTGGTTGTAAAAATATGGGGTTTGGCGTATTGCAAAATCACTTAGACCTGCCCGATACAAGATGTATTGCGATGTGCGATGTAGATCGAAATATTCTGGAAGAGCGGGCTGCAGGTATTCAAAAAAAATACAATCAAAAGCCTGTGCTCTATGATGATTTCAGAAAACTGCTTGAAAATAAAGATATAGATGCTGTAATAGTCAGTACACCTGATCACTGGCATTGTCTGCCTATGATCTATGCCTGTGAGGCAGGCAAAGATGTATATGTCGAAAAGCCAATGGCAAATAGTATTGAGGAATGCAATCTAATGGTAAAGGCTGCAAAAAGATACAACCGGGTGGTTCAGGTAGGGCAGCAGCAACGTAGCGGTAAGATTTGGCAGGATATTATGACAAAAATAAAGTCCGGAGATCTGGGAAAATTACGCAAAGTGGAAATATGGGCTAACTTCCATTATGGCATTGGTCAAAAAAAAGTTGCAGATTCTCCGGTTCCGCATGGAGTCGATTATGATTTCTGGCTGGGTCCCGCCCCTGCACGTAACACTTTTAATGACACAAGGTTTCATGGTAATTGGAGAATGTGGTGGGATTATGGCGGCGGTCTTGTGACCGATTGGGGAGTACACTTGCTTGATATGGCATTGTGGGCAGGTGAGGTTATGACCGCACCAAAAACCATACTTTCATACGGCGCTAACCTGTCCTTTCCCGATTATGCTCATGAGACTTTTGATACGATGTCGGTGACCTTTCCTCAAAACGATTACATAATTACTTATGAACACACTGCCGGAACAGAAAACGGTCCTTTTGGAATGGGCTATGGGTTGAGATTTATTTGCGATAACGCAACAATCCTAGCTGACAGGTCCGGATACCGGATTTTGCCCGAGAAGGATCAGCAATCGCAAGATAAAATTGAAAAATTTGAATCTGAAAAAGGGCGGGACGATCATGATTTGCATTCAAAGAATTTTGTGGAATGCGTAAAAAGCCGTGCAGTAACTGCATGTCCACCTGAAGTTGGCCGTCAGGTTGCCTTGTATGCCCACATGGCAAACATTGCAATACGCACTGGAGAATACAAGTTGGATTGGGACGATGCGTCCAATCGATTTACCAATTCGGAAAAGGCAAATAGGTTTATAGTTCCTGAATACAGGAAACCATGGGTATTACCAAAAGTTTAAAGCTGGCGCGAAATGTTATCTAAACAAACACTAAACCGCAGAGTATTTATAAAAGGAGTGGCTGGAGGTACAGCAGGTTTGATGGCCGGATGCTGGCTAAGTTTATCCACTGCAAGTGCGACAAGTTCAGATGGTTATCAAGATTTATCAGGCGGATTTTTAAATCCTCCGGATGATGTCCGACCCTGGGTGTACTGGTTCTGGATTAATGGTAACATAACCAAAGAGGGGATTACCGCTGATCTTGAAGCCATGCAACGTGTTGGGATAGGAGGAGTGCTGATCATGGAGGTGGATGGCAGCCCGCAGGGGCCTGTAGCTTTTGGCACCACCTCATGGCAGGAGATGTTTCGGTTCGCTTGTCTGGAAGCAGCCAGGCTTGGTCTGGAAATCAATATGAACGATGGGGCTGGCTGGACTGGAAGTGGTGGTCCGTGGAACACCCCCGAAAATTCGATGCAGCAGGTGTTGTATTCTGAAATTACGTTGGATGGTGGAAGACAATTCAACAGTGAACTGCCGAAGCCAAGGATCAGGAAAGGGGGAATTCCCGGGCAGGAAGCGGAAGAGCCTGTATATTATCAGGATGTGGCGGTTATCGCATTTCCGACGCCAAAGAACGAATCATATAAAACAGATAATATTCAGCTAAAAG
>CAIOOC010000784.1 GCA_903859795.1 uncultured Bacteroidia bacterium | reverse complement strand
GTATTCGAAAAGGATGAAATAGGGAACGATCTTTGTTTGGGTGATATTATCCGTCTGGCAAAAAGCGAGCTGGGAGGGACAATTAATTCCTCAAAATTTGGATTGTTGGGAGATCCGGCTTTACATATAAGCTATCCGAAATATAATGTTAAAACTCTTGAAATTAACAATAAGGGCATTGATCAACTGACAGATACCATCAAACCACTCTCTGTTGTGTCTGTTTGGGGAGAAATTCAAAATCGTAAGGGTGAGAAATTGACGGATTATAACGGAGTCCTTTATCCGAATGTTTACGATAAGCCACAGAATGTTAGTACTTTGGGGAATAATAGCCAGACTCCGTTTACTTACAGCTTACAGAACTCCATACTTTTCAAGGGAAATGTTTCGGTAAAGCATGGTGAATTTTCCTACTCATTTGAGATTCCAAAAGAGATTGATTATCGAATAGGGGATGGGTTAATAAGGAATTATTCAAAAGATGCAGCGACTGATGCAAACGGATCACTTACATCATTTAAATTAGGCGGAAGCCCAGGAGCGGCAATTCATGATATTACAGGACCTCAGGTGACAATATATCTGGATAACAAAAATTTTAAAAATGGAGATAAAGTTTCAAAAGCCCCGCTATTGCTTGCAGATTTGGAGGATGGTACGGGGATAAATACCTCAGGGAGTGCAATAGGTCATGATATCGTTGTAACAATTGACAATCAAATCGATAAAATGATTGTGCTGAACAGCTATTTCCAATCTGATCTCGATACGTATAAAAACGGTAAGGTTGTTTATCAGCTGCCGGAACTTAATGATGGCGTTCACTCCTTAAGCTTTAAAGTATGGGATCTGGCAAATAACTCAACAGAGGTGGAGATCAAATTTATTGTTACTGCAAAGCTTGTGATTAAAAGTGTGATTGATTTTCCAAATCCTTTCAATGAGTACACCGATTTCATTGTGGAGTGCAACCGTTTTGGAGAGAAGATGAAAGTGAGAATTGAGATTTTCAGTCAACAAGGGGTGCTTGTCGACCAAATCAGTACCGAGTCGGCCTCTTCCGGATTCACAACTCAGCCAATCCGGTGGAGCCCGGGGCTCAATAATCATCGGTTGGCCGCCGGGATGTACTACTATCGGATCCGGCTGACAACCCTGGATGGATTTACAGATGTCAAAACGGGACAATTGATTTATGTCAGATGATAGGTTTAGTATGGATATTGTAAATTTGACCCATAATGTCCCGATGCATCGGGAGCAATTGGCATCTGGAATCTGGCAGATTTTCAATTGGAGAAAGCAGCCTTTTCATACCATGCGTCATAATGAGTTTCTGGAATTTATCATTTTTCATTTTGCACTTTAATATTTACATTTATCCCTTTTCTATAAGATTCTGAAAATCCAACGACCAGGGGCCAGATTATATTCTTAAAAATTTATAACGATCCAAAATTATGAGTTACAGGGTAGGGCTTGGATATGATGTTCATCGGTTAGCCGAAGGGGAGACTCTTTGGCTCGGTGGAATACGCATTCCGCATGATAAAGGGCTTGTGGCCCATTCCGATGGTGATGTTTTGCTTCATGCTATTTGTGATGCGTTGCTTGGCGCTGCAAAACTGCGTGATATCGGATACCATTTCCCCGATACTTCTTCGGAATTTAAAAATATCGACAGTAAAGTTTTACTTGACCTAACTTACCAGCTGGTCCGAAGGAAAGGATACCTGCTCGTAAATCTTGACGCTACAATTTCTGCTCAGCAACCCAGGTTGATGGATTTTATCTCCTCAATGGAAGGTGCAATTGCTGAGACTCTGAAAGTTGATATTGAGGCGATAAATATTAAAGCCACTACAACCGAAAAGCTTGGATTTGAAGGAAGAGAGGAGGGTATTTCGGCACAGGCTGTAGTTTTAATTGAAAAAATTGACTAACCCCAGCAAAAAATGACACAATTATACTCAACGATGGCTGAGATATATCATGAGATGTACCAACATATCTTTGACTATGATAAGGAATTTGATTTTTACGATTCAATTTTAAAGCGAAATAGATTTAACAAGATTTTAGAGATTGGATGTGGAACAGGAATGCTTGCCCGCAGATTTCTGGAACAGGGATATGATTATCTGGGATTGGACCTATTTAATGAGATGCTGGATATTGCCCGTAGGGAGGTAAAATCGGAGCGGTTTATTCAATGCGATATGCGAAACCTGCAAGTGGCTAGTAGCCAATTACTCCCGATGCATCGGGACGATAAAAATACTATTTATTACCGGTACTAAACGTAACGGCACCGGAAAAGAAAAGCCGCTGCAATGGATGCAACGGCTCTTTATATTTTCTATCATTGTTAAGATGTTAAGAAATTGCCAGCGGATTTTTGATCTTTTCCTTTAACAAGGCTATTTCAAAAACTTCATCCACGTTTTCCACGTAATGGAAAGTCAGCCCCTTGATATAAATTCCTTTGATCTCTTCAATATCTTTTTTATTTTCTTTTGAGAGGATAATCTCTCTGATACCGGCACGTTTTGCTGCAAGGATTTTTTCCTTGATACCTCCAACCGGCATTACCCTGCCCCGAAGCGTTATTTCTCCTGTCATTGCCAATCCTTTTTTTACCTTGCGTTGCGTGAATGCAGAAGCGAGTGCGGTAGCCATTGTTATACCGGCTGACGGCCCGTCTTTTGGAATAGCTCCTTCAGGAATATGCATGTGAACGTCCCATTTATCGAAGACTTCCGGTTTTAATCCGAGTTGTGTGCTGTGAGATCTCAAATATTCTAAAGCAATTGCTGCAGATTCCTTCATCACCTCACCGAGATTTCCTGTAATTGTGAATTTGCTTTTCCCCTGACTCAGGCTGGTCTCGACATAAAGGATCTCGCCACCTACAGAGGTCCATGCTAACCCAGTTACCACACCGGCATACTCATTGCCTTCGTAGCTCTCTTTAGAAAATTTGGGCGCTCCAAGGTATTCACGGATTTCCCCGATTCCAATTTTTTTATTGTATTCTTCCAGGAACGCGATTTTTCGTGCTACTCTCCTTATAACTTTGGCAATTTGTTTATCCATTTCACGGACTCCGGATTCGCGTGTGTAATCTTCGACCAATTTTGTAAGCGCTTCTTTGGTAAATTTAAGGTCGTTTTTTGTTAATCCGTGGTTTTCAAGCTGACGGGTGACAAGATGGCGCTGGGCTATTTCGATTTTCTCTTCAAGCAGGTAACCGCTCACATCAATTAATTCCAATCTGTCACGAAGTGCCGGATGAATCGTATTTAGTGAGTTGGCGGTTGCAATAAACATGACTCTTGAAAGATCGAAATCCTGGTCGATATAATTGTCGTGAAATTCTGCATTTTGTTCAGGGTCAAGAACTTCGAGTAGTGCAGAAGCAGGATCTCCATGGAAATCACTTGATACCTTGTCAATCTCATCGAGGATAAAGACGGGGTTTGATGTACCTGCCTTCTTCAGATTTTGAATGATTCTTCCAGGCATCGCTCCGATATAGGTTTTACGGTGCCCGCGGATTTCCGATTCATCATGTAGGCCACCAAGGGACATCCTGACAAATTTACGTTCCAATGCTCTTGCAACGGACTTTCCCAATGAGGTTTTCCCCACTCCCGGAGGGCCGTAAAGACAGAGGATCGGTGATTTCATATCCCCTTTCAGCTTTAAAACTGCAAGGTGTTCCAGGATCCTGTCTTTTACTCGTTCGAGACCATAATGATCCTCATCCAGGATTTTTTGGGCGCGTTTCATATCAAAATTATCCTCAGAATAAATGTTCCAAGGAAGATCGAGGAATGTTTCGAGGTATCCCGACTGAACCGAATATTCACCAGCTGCCGGGTTCATCCGGATAAGTTTTGAAAGTTCCTTTTCGAAAACTGCTTTTATAGAGGCGTTCCATTTCTTATCAAGACTTCGTTTGCGCAGATCTGCGATTTCCTGTTCAGACGGATTGCCTCCAAGCTCGTCCTGGATGGTTTTAATTTGTTGATGAAGAAGATATTCGCGTTGTTGCTGGTCCATATCCACCTTCACTTTCTTCTGAATATCTTTTTTGAGGTCTATCATCTGAGCCTCGCGAACCAGAAAGGTAAGCAAAATTGTACTTCGCTCTCTAAGGTCGTCTATTTCAAGTAATTCCTGTTTTTCAGCTGCTCCAAGTTCTGTATTGTTACAGATGAAATTTATCAGGAAGGTATCGTTTTCAATGTTTTTAACTGCGAACTGGGCCTCAGGGGGAATATTTCCTGAGGACTTAACGATTTTCAGTGCCAGGTCTTTTAACGAATCAACCAAAGCTTCAAACTCATTTAGCTTGGTTTTTGGAAGTATATCGTTCAGGACTATAATTGAAGCAGACATATAAGGTAACGACGAATTGATCGCGCCAATCCGGATACGTCTCTTCCCTTGTATGATCACTGAAGTAGAGCCATCGGGCATTTCCAAGATTTTAAGGATCTCGGCCATTGTCCCGACCTGATAAAGATCTTCTACATCAGGGTCTTCAATCTGACCGTCTTTTTGGGCGATAGTGCCAATGAGTTTATTCCCGGCATAAGCTTCCCGAATAAGTAAAAGCGATTTATGCCTGCCTACGGTAATAGGCATAACAACTCCCGGGAAAAGGACCGTATTGCGTAGTGGCAGGATTGGCAGGACAGCTGGGACCTCAACTGCGTTGAAATCTGCGTCGTCACCATCGACCATAATCGGAATAAAATCTCCCTGATCTTCTATTTCCCTGGAGAATAGGAAGTTGCTTTTTGATCCTTTATTTTTTTTGTTTTCCATGTTCAATTTAAAGAAATGACAATTTGTCCGCATACCCCTTTAAAGGAGAGAACGTATATTGTGTCAATTCGTATGCCAAACTCCGATTATAAATAAATCTTGACGATTTTGGTAAACAATACGTAAAAATAATACAAAAAAAACCCGTACTGTTTAAATACGGGTTTTTTTCACAATATTTTATGTTTATGCTTTACGCTTATCCATATGTTTTGAATAACGTGTCAGGAACTTATCTACACGTCCCGCTGTATCAACGAGTTTCATTTTACCAGTATAGAATGGATGCGAAGTATTGGAAATTTCCACCTTGATTAGCGGATACTCAACGCCATCAATTTCAATACTCTCTCTTGATGCAGCTGATGACCTGGTAATAAAGGTATGCTCGTTTGACATATCTTTAAATGCTACCAGCCGATAACTTTCCGGATGTATTCCCTTTTTCATGTCTGTTACAATTTATTAAATATCTTATTCTAAAATCTTTTATCTGGATATGGGGTGCAAAGATAAGCATACTTCAATAATTTGCAATATTAAATTTAAAAGAATTTGGAATTCTTTTAAATTTAAGTTCTTACTTCTTTTCCCGAATATCTTTCATCAGCATGGGAGCCCTTTCAAACGGGGCGTTACGGTCAAAAAGATAACGCATGGTGTAGTGAGTTTTGGCAGGAACGCTTCCAACAGAGGTATAAATTGCCATCATTTTTGGATTGAAGTCACCTACCCAGGAGAGTTCAACCTCATCATACCATAACTTTCGTTGCATCACGTTGTCCATATGCCAGAAAACAGCTGATTCGAGACCAGTTCCCTGGAATTTTGGAACAACGCCCATTAGCAGGATTCTTGCCCTGGTAATTGTTCTGATTTTTTTGTACCATATAAACTTTATCAGGCTCCAGAGGTTAGTTTTGCCATTCAGTTTCTTGAGAATCATGTTCCAGTCAGGGATCATTCCAAATAGAAGGACAGGTTCATCCTTATAATAAGCAAACCAGATAAACTCTTCATCAGCAATAAGTTTTGCAATTTTCATCATGCCACGAATATCATCAAGATTAACCGACTGATGATTATCATGTCTTGCCCATGCGAGTTCGTAGATCTTCACAAAATCCTGTATGTATTTTTCGATATTGTCAAACCGGACATGTTCGAACCTGAAGTCTGGTTTTTTAGCTACCCATTCTGCGATCTTCCAAAATCGTTCAGGAAAAGGCTCTTTGTGATGCAGGTGGTAGCTGTATTGTTTAAAATAGATTTGAAACCCGTAATTTTCAAAAAGTTGCAAATAGTATGGTTTGTTGTAAGGCATTCCGAATCCCTGCTGCATGAATCCTTCAGCAAGAAGACCCCAGTTAAGAAGGTTCTCGCCAAAATTTACCGGGCCGTCCATAGCTTCCATTCCCCTTTCTGCCAACCATGTTTTGGCAGTATTGAATAACATATTGGCGGCTTCCTGATTGTCGATACACTCAAAAAAACCACAGCCACCAGTTGGCTGTTTAAACGAGAATGCTTTATTCCTGTTAATAAATGCCCCAATTCTACCAATGGCCTTCTGGTGATTATCGATTAGAATCCAACGTGTTCCTTCACCGTGTTGAAAAAATTCATTTTTCGCCGGATCAAAGGTGGCATCTTCAAGTGCTTTAATGGGAGGCACCCAATTTTGATCGTCTCTATAGATATCATGAGGAACCTGATGAAATGCTTTTGTAGCACCCTTGTCTTTTACTTCAATAATCTGCATCGGCAAGAAATGGAGTTTAATTGGACGGCGAATGTAGTGATTTATAACTTGTGTTCAAAAAGAGGAGCTGGCGTAGTTTTCAATTTAACTTGTAATTTCCTTTTGTCGTTTCAGGACAATTTCTCTGATCTCCTGACAATCCAATTCGCTAAGAATCAAATCGGCATTCTGCTGAGATACTTCTGAATCAATTGTTTTAAGTATTGATGCATGACGAATTGCAAGATCGTGCAAATTTGAATTACGCATTCCAATCTGAATGAAGATTCTGGAAAAGACTGTAGACAACTGTGGATCCTTGGATAGTGGGGACATCAGCTCGAAGAATTGATCAAAATTTTCATCAGGAGCCTGATTATCAGTCAGTGCTAATCGTCCAAACATCAGCAATCCGACGATCTTTACCAATAATTTCTTTCCAAGGCAATATTCGAAGGCTTTTTGATAAGCGAAAGTGGTTTTTGAAAATAAATTCATAGCAGCCTGTTCTGCAATTTCAATTGAGGTAAAATTGCGAACCCAAAAGTCAATCTGATTTTCAGTAACTTCAAATGGTTCTTCCAGAAGTGTGGCCATAATCATGGTCTCGCGCCATTGCTTATTCCATAATTTAAGTGCAAGAAGGTGGTTCTTTGTGTATTCTGAAGCTAAAAGCTGCAACATCGGGACAGAAACGCCGAAGTTTACGTTGTAGTCAATCCCTCTTTTCTTCATAGAATTGACCACTTCCCTGTTTTGCAAACGTTTTATCCGTGATAATATCTCCTGAAAAATCCGTTCTGCATCAGGATTGTCGAGTAAATAATCCATTATTCATAGAATTGGTAACAAGAGACAAAGTTAATATTTTCGAAAAATCAATTGTGCGAATCGGAAAACATTCTCTATATTTGCCCCCGCAAAATGGTGGATGTAGCTCAGGGGTTAGAGCACTGGATTGTGGTTCCAGGGGTCGTGGGTTCAATTCCCATCTTCCACCCATCTTAAAGCCCAACTGGTAAAGTTTACCATGTTGGGCTTTATTTTTTGATTGGAACGTTTTGAAAAAGTTTTGTTCAATTTACTTTTGGAAGAAATAGATTGGCCCATCGCTTTAATTCGTCTTCTGCCCGTTTTTGATCGGTGATGTCTAACAGGGTAACCAGGCAATGTTCCTCATTTTTATCGATTATTCCGGTAAGACGCACATTCATAGCTAGTTTATTTTCAGCATGCAAGGTTACTTCGCAGGTTTGTTGGATCCCTTCGGAGAAAGTTTTTAAAAGAAAGAAGTTGAAAACCGGTTTTGTATCATCGGAAATAAAAAATCCCAGTCGACTATTGATTAATAGTGAGCGTTCCCTGTCAAGCATTTGGGATGCGCAGAGGTTTATCTCCGTAATCGACCCTTCCTTTGAAAGGGTCACATAACCTATTGGAGCAAAATCATAAAGTTCATGATATCTTTCTGCATAAATGGCTGCTGCGGTGTGTGCCTTTTTAAGTTCTTCGTTTTGCAACTCCAGCTCTACCTGGTGCACTTCAAGCTCATAAATCAATTTAAGCATTTCTGCTTCCGACAGTTTCAAAATGGTTTTTGAAGGCTTCTCGTTTAACAGTTTTTCTGCCCTTTTACGGAGTTTGCCAACATTGTTAAGTAAATTACTATTTTTCATTTAAAGTAGTTTAGGAAGGATTTTCGATTAATCGACAGTTCTTAAATTTCACCAGACTAAAAATGCTAATTCACTTTCCACTAAGATACAAAAATTATTCTGATTTTTAGGTTGGTAACCCATTATTTTCCAAATTAAACGAGTTTATCCGATTACTTTCGATTATAATCGGATATAAACGGATGTATACGGTTATTATACGAATGTTTCATACTCTCTGATTTAACTTTGGTTGTTGACATCTCTTTTTTTCCGAAAATTCGACGAAAGATCTGTTGACGCAACAACCTTGTGAAATTTGACAGCTATGAAAAAATTAATACAATTCGTTCGTTACCTGCTTTTGGGGCTGGTATTTATTATATTGTTTGCAGGAAATCAGGTGTTGGCGGCCACACGGACATCAGTTGCTTCTGGAAATTGGAACGTGGGGGGCACATGGTCTGGTGGAAATGTTCCCGGCGCAGGTGATATTGTCGTTATCGCCAGCCCGTATACTGTGACTCTTACAGCTTCTGTATCGGCAGCGTTTACATCACTAACAATTAATGCCGGTGGAACACTGGATCTTTCAACTTTTAACCTGGGCACCCCCGCCACCCTAGGTCTGCAATGTGGAGCGACGTCTGGTTCCAACATTACAGGTACTGGTACCTTAACCCTCGGTGGAGATGTCACCGTAACAGATGCGGGAACTGGCACTGATGGCGCAACCATTTCATGCCCGGTGGCCCTTGGAACAGGGACTCGAACTTTTTTTGTTCCCTACGATACGAACGATCCCCGTGGTCCTTCCGGGAATAATGGAGCTGGGGATATAGGGCTGACAATTAGTGGTATAGTCAGCGGTTCAGCGGGATTAACCAAAGATGGACTTGGGAAGATGGTCCTTTCCGGAGCGAATAGCTACACTGGAACTACAACGATAAACGGAGGCCTCGGTGCTACCATCGATAAATTTGGCATTTTAAATATCCAGAATTCCCAGGCTTTAGGTTCAACTGCGAGCGGTACAATCGTTGAGAATTTCGCCAGACTGGAATTACATGGTGGATTAGCATTTGCAGAAGAACCGTTAAGTATTTCAGGCGAAGGTGGAACAAATGGTGGAGGAGCTTTATACAATGAGAACGGGATTAATACCTGGCAAGGCCCAATCACTGTTAATTGGACTACCACACGTCTTAATTCCAATGGAAATAAATTGACAATTTCCGGGTCCATCGATTTGAATGGACACATCCTGATACTACAAGGTGGTTCATCAAATAGTATTGTTACCGGGGTTATTTCAGGAGGTGGTACTTTGCGTAAAGATGGGGGAGTAGGGACATGGATTATCGCAGGGGACAATGATTTTACGGCGAATGTCGTAGTAATGGCCGGAACTTTGAGTTATAGTACAATTCAGAATATAGGAGGTGGGAAAAGTAATTTGGGTGCTCCGGCCAGTGCAGCCGATGGTACCATAACTTTGGCAAATCTTGGAATACTTAAGTATACGGGTTCCGGAAATGTGAGTAACCGGGTTATCAATCTGTATTATAATAATGGTTTTGATGGCGCAACAGTTGAAGCATCAGGTACTGGAGCTCTCACCTTAACCGGTGGGGTAACAGGAAATACATTTGGATTAATCCTGACAGGAACTGGAGTTGGTATAGAGAGTGGAATAATAGATTCAAAGTATGTTACGAAAAACGGGGCAGGTACCTGGAGGCTATCGGGTGCGAATACCTATACCGGAGCAACCACTATTAATACAGGGACTGTTCAATTAGGTAATCCGACAGCTTTAGGCACCACCGATAGCGGCACCTTGCTTGCCAGTGGTGCAGTACTTGATGTTTACGGAACCAATTATTCAAATCTCGAAGCCCTGACAATTAATGGCTTTGGGATATCAAACGGGGGAGCAGTGATTAACAGTTCTGCAACACCAGGTTCTTTCGCCGGATTAGTAACACTTGGGAGTTCTAGTAGTATTGTCGGAGGAACAGGTACGATTGATATCAACAATGCGGGGACAATAACCGGTCCGGGAAATAATCTAACTTTGGGTGGTGCGGCAGGTGGAACACTTCGGAGTATATTGGGAACAGGTTCTGCAACGCTTACAAAAGTGGATGCAGGGGCCTGGACCCTTTCCGGAACAAGTACATTTACAGGAGGAACAACACTTGAAGCAGGAACATTAAATATAAATAATTCACAGGCACTGGGTACGGGCGCCGGAATATTTACAATCAATGGGGGGGCAATTGATAATACCTCGGGTGCTAATCTTACAACAGTAAACTATCCCCTTGCGCTCAATGCAGATTTTGCTTATAACGGAAATATACCGCGAAACCTGAATCTTGGCACCGGTCTGACGACTTTGAGCGCCGACCGTCAAATCACTGTGAGTGCGGGTATGCTTACACTTGGCGGTATAATCAATGATAATTCCAAAAGCCTTACAAAAGCGGGTCCAGGTACCCTTAGCTTTGGTAGTCAGGCATTGACACTTAAAAATCTTTCAATCAATACTCTTGGGGGTACACTAATATCGACTTCCGGTAATATGAACCTGTCCGGAAATTTCTCCAATAACAGTGCGTTTACACATAACAGCGGAACTGTCAATTTTAATGGGTCAGCCTCACAATCCATTGGAGGAACTTCTTCAACTACCTTTAATAACCTTACAATAAATAATACTTCAACAGGAGTAACTCTTAATTACCCTGAAAGTGTTGCAGGTTTATTGACACTGACAAACGGGCTTTTACATACCACCGGTGCCAACCTGATCAGTGTAACCAACACTTTAACAGGCGCAATAACCGGAGGCAAAGTGTCGTCGTTTATTGATGGGCCGGTAAAATGGTCTATCGGTACTGGTAATTATGTTTACCCGGTCGGTAAAAACACAGGCAATTATTTCCCATTCACGCTCAGTACTTCCTCTTCATCCTCCCCTGTCATAACTGTTGAGGCGTTTGATTCGGACGCGGGTGCGGGTGCCACATTTGAGCACCTTACCATGTCATCGATCAGCCATACTGAATACTGGAGAGCAGACCGTAACTCCGGCACATTTACAGGCAAAGTTTCCCTGACGAGGATCGCACCTCTTACAGTTGAAAATCTCATTGGTAAAAGTCCTGCGCAAGGGGGAACTTATGCTTCTATAGGAGGTACAGCTTCAAGCCCGTCAATCATTAATTCGAATGATATCAACAGCCTCAGCTATTTTGTAATGGGCCGATTGTCGTATATTTCAATTACTAATATTGCAGGATCACCCTTTTGTGCTGGATCCGCAGTTGGTGTCCCATTCGAATATGCTCCGGCTGATATTTTTGACGGGAGTACCTTCACTGCGCAATTGTCTAATTCTTCAGGTTCTTTTAGCCCACCAGTCACTTTGGGAACTATACTAAGTGATCTTTCCGGAAGTCAAACCATAAATACCACAATTCCTGTTTCTACCGCCGAGGGCACCGGATACCGAATCAGAGTCGTCAGTAATTCTCCTGCAATCACGGGGAGTGATAACGGGAGTGATATAATTGTAAACGCAGTAGTAACCGTTCCCGAGGCAGGACCAGACCAATCACAGTGCAATAACGGGAGCTTTACCCTTGCCGGGAATACGCCTACCGTTGGTGCAGGAACGTGGACTTTACGAAGTGGTACAGCGAGTATTACAAATGCTCTTCTGCCTCACTCCGGTGTCACCGGAGTACTTAACGGGATTCCGGCATTACTTCGATGGACGATTGTTAACGGGACCTGTAGCAGCTACGACGAAGTTAGGTTGAAAAACAATACGATTCCCACGATCACCGGTACGACCCCTGATTCGCGCTGCGGTACAGGAACTGTTACACTGGGAGCTACTGCCTTGGCAGGGACTATCCACTGGTATGCTGCCTCGACGGGAGGCTTATCACTTGGTACGGGTACTTCTTTT
>CAIOOC010000783.1 GCA_903859795.1 uncultured Bacteroidia bacterium | reverse complement strand
GGAAGATGTTATTTCTTTTCATTCGTATGTTAATCAACTGGAATCTGCCGCAGATTTATCCATTAGTTCATTCCAGGATCTCATTGATGCACTGGAAAAAAGGCACCTCTTTTTTCATCAAAATGGCTGTCGGTTATCGGATCATGGTCTCGAAACAATCTATTCAACTGAATATACATTGACTGAGATTAAATTAATCTTTAGTTCGTTACGTGGCGGTGAGGCCGTGTCGGCTCAGGATATTTTGAAATTTAAATCTGCTATGCTTTATGAATTCGCTGTGATGGATCATTCGCGTAACTGGACACAACAATTCCATCTTGGAGCAATGCGCAACAATAATACCCGGATGTTGGCATCCATTGGTGCAGATAAAGGCTTTGATTCTATTGGAGATTATCCAGTTGCGACCGCATTATCGAAATTTTTAAACCGTCTTGAATATGACCAAAAACTTGCCCGAACAATATTGTATAATCTGAATCCGGGCGACAATGAGGTGATGGCTACAATGATTGGCAATTTTCAGGACGGGATGACTCCCGGAAAAATTCAATGGGGATCAGGATGGTGGTTTCTCGATCAGAAAGAGGGTATGATCAATCAGCTAAATGCGTTGTCAAACATGGGCTTGCTGAGCCGTTTTGTGGGAATGCTGACAGACTCTCGAAGTTTTCTTTCGTACTCACGTCACGAATATTTTCGACGAATCCTTTGCAATCTGCTGGGCAATGATGTTGAAAACGGCGAAATCCCTTGTGATATAGGATTTCTGGGAAAAATGGTAGAGGATATTTCCTATAATAATGCTCTTAACTACTTTGGATTTGAGATATAGGATAGTACGACGTAAAGTTAATTTATCGACCAAAACTGATAACATACAAAAGAATGTTCAAATTGTGATGGATTTCTAAAATAGTGAAAAATAAATGAACCAAATCAACCAAACAATCGGGAAGTATAGGTGGACAATTTGCAGTCTTGTATTTTTTGCAACGACGGTTAACTACCTTGACCGACAAGTTCTGAGTCTGCTGAAAGACCGTCTCGAAGTTCAATTTAACTGGAGCGATTCTGACTATGCCAATATCGTCTCGGTATTTCAGTTTGTATATGCGATTTCGATGATCTTTGCCGGAAGGTTGATTGATTGGCTTGGTACAAAACTAGGATATGCATTATCGTTGGTTGTATGGTCGGTTGGTGCAATGGTTCATGCCCTTGCCAGAGGTACCGCGGGATTTATGTTTGCCCGCGGAGTGTTAGGCTTTGGAGAATCGGGAAACTTCCCTGCAGCGATAAAAACAGTTGCTGAATGGTTCCCGAAGAAAGAACGAGCTTTGGCCACAGGAATTTTTAATTCAGGTACAAACGTAGGAGCGATTCTCGCGCCGATGACTGTACCATGGCTTGCCGATCACCTGGGATGGGAATCGGCGTTTCTGATAATCGGAGGAATAGGATTTTTGTGGCTGATTTTCTGGTTTTGGCTTTATGAAATACCGACTCGAAGCAGGCGAATCGGAGCAAATGAACTTATTTATATAAATTCAGATGAAGTTTCTCAAGAATTAAAAAACGGCAGTGAACCGGATTCTAAAATTTCGTGGTTTCAATTGTTGAAGTTCAGGCAGACCTGGGCATTCAGCTTTGGCAAGTTTATGACTGACGGTGTGTGGTGGTTTTTCCTCTTCTGGCTGCCGGCATATCTCAAAGCTCAATATGGGATGACCGGAATGGATGTCGCTTTCCCATTAGCTACGCTATATATGCTCTCTTCGATTGGAAGTATCAGTGGAGGATGGTTTCCGATGTATTTTATCGGCAAAGGGTATGAACCCTATGAAGGACGGATGAAAGCGATGTTCACCATTGCACTCTTCCCTTTGATCGTTTTAAGTGCGCAATATCTTGGGACAATCAGTTTTTGGTGGCCTGTATTTATTATTGGCATCGGTACTGCGGCACATCAGGCATGGTCAGCAAATATTTTCACGACCGTTTCCGATATGTTTCCAAAAAAGGCTGTGGGTAGTGTGACTGGAATTGGCGGAATGGCTGGCGGAATTGGAGGTATAGTGGTCAATAAGTCAGCAGGGTGGCTGTTTGATTCCTATCGTCATGCAGGGATTGCCAAAGCCTGGATGGATGCTAAAGCTGCTCACCTTGGCGAGTACGTTGAAAAAATCCGTTCCCTTCAACTTGTTAACAAGCATGGGGATATCATTAATCTGGATAAAGTTGAATTGGGTGGACTGCCCTCAGAAGTGCTAAAGCAGGTTCAGTCTGTTGATCCCATCTCCTTTAACCTTTTAAAATCAATCCAGTATCCTCTTGTTCAGCACAATATGACTACGGCATACACACTGGTATTTGCATTCTGTGCTTTAGCCTATCTGATCGCATGGGGTGTGATGCATGCCCTTGTTCCGAAATTTAAAAAGATCGATCTTTGATATCAAATTCTGAAATTTTATAATCTTTAGAACTGCTTTATCTAATAAAAATTTGAATATGAAAAATCTGGTCATGCTGGTTCTTTTATTTACATGGACAAATGTAAATGCGCAAAGTCTCGAAAAAATGCAATGGTTTAATCAACCGAAAAAGTGGAGTATTGAAAATCAGTCGCTCTCGATGTTTGTAACTCCTAAAACAGATTTTTGGAGAGTAACAGCGTATGGATTTACTGTAGATGACGGACCATTTTACTATTCGCTTGAGGGTGGTGAATTCGAAGTCAAGGTCAAAATCTCAGGTCAATATAAAACCCGATACGATCACATGGGAATTATGTTACGTGTTAATGAGAAGACTTGGATTAAAACAGGTCTTGAATATGTGAATGAGAAAATCAATATCAGTACGGTGGTAACCAATGTGAGGAGCGACTGGAGTGTTATTGAATTAAACAATATTCCCAAATCGATGTGGATAAAGGCTGTCAGGCGTCTTGACTCGGTGGAAATGTCTTATTCTTTTGATGACAAAGTATATACAACTATGCGCCAGACCTGGTTTCCTGATAATACACAAGTCATGGTCGGAATGGCAGCGGCTTCACCCGATGGTGACGGGTTTGAGGCGTTGTTTCAAGACTTCAGCATTAAGCATTTGCCAGATGCCCGCAGGTTGGAATGGCTGGAAAAGAATAAATAGTCTAAAATAATTTCCCAATCTCCCTTTTAAGTTCATTCATAGCAATAACAATCACCTGATTTTCTTCGTCGATAAAATTTTCGATGATTTTCTTGCTCAGCAGCAGGGCAGGGGCTTCCCTGTCAATCTCTTCTGCCGATTTATTTATGATGCTAACAAGGTTCTCTCTCGCGCCACGGATTGTTTCCCAAAGGATTGGAGAAACGTAGATTTGCTGTGAGAGGTTATGTTCAAATTCCTGCCTGATCTGCGATAATAATTGCTGATGAAAATCTGAAGCAGTCAGATCATGGGGAGGCACCCTGATCAGAAGAGATTGCGGAGAGATCCGTTCAAGCAGCAGTGCAAGACGCTCATAGGCCTGCAATCGTAAAGGCGTAACCTGTTTACTGTTTGTTATGCGGAACTCTAATTCACGTTGTTTCTGCCCATTTTCAAGCATATCTCTGAAAATGAGATAAGCAGTCAAAAAGACCAACAATGCAGGAATAGTTATTTTCAGAATCTCCCAAATAGCACTCATATCATTTCCCATATTTTATTTGCAGTTTCAGTTGTTTCTATTGTTTTTGTTGTTGCTGTTGCTTCTGTGCACCATTTGATTTATTCATTTTGCCCGATAAAGCGGAAATCTGGGTGTAAAGAAAGAAGATAAGGATAAAATAGATTATTGTAAGAATTGCTAATATTGAATAACGCTTTGATTTATACCGATAGAGGGCTAGAGCTACTGCAGCTAAAACCCCACCTGTTGTGACTTGCCATCCTGTTGATATGATCATACTTACAACAACCTCCTGAGCATTGGATTCACCCAGTGCAGGCAAGCCACCAAGAAGGTTAAAATAAAGACCTGCCAAACCGGTGACAATTAGAGCAATCCAGCCTGATAGCGTCCACAATTTCCGTTTATCAACATACCCTACAGTAAGTAGAACAATACCGGCAAAAATACCCCATTGCGGGAGTGCCATTGGTAAATATAACTGAGTATTTGTCATTTCTTGTTCTTTGATTCAAGATGCAAATTAGGCAAATTCTTCTTAACAATTTATTAAAACTGCCGTAAACTTTTATATTCCTACTTTTGAGTGCAAAATATAACAGAATAATGGAAAATGAATTAAAACCTAATCCACGCGCAAAAGGATTAATTTTTGATATCGACGGAACAATATGTGATACAATGCCGGTTCATTTTATTGCCTGGCGTCAGACCGCGGCTGAATATGGTATCGATTTCACACCGGAACTTTTTGTTGAAGTAACTGGTGTCCCTGCCTTTCAAACCAGTCAATATCTTAAAGCAAAATTTAAAAGTGATTTTGATGAAATGGCTTTTACACTCGAAAAGGAGCAGCGTTATGAACGGAATATGCATAAAGCAAAGCCTATCCTGCCAGTAATTAAGATTATCAGGGAATACAAGGGTAAACTTCCGATGGCATGTGGTACCGGCGGTTCCCAATACCTTGCCTGGAAAACACTTGAAATTGCCGGTGTAAAGGACTGTTTTGAGCATGTCGTGGCTGCTGAAGACGTGATAAATCACAAACCCTTTCCCGATACTTTTTTAAAAGCGGCGGAGCTGATCGGTATCATGCCTTCAGATTGTGAGGTTTATGAGGATGGACAGCTTGGTCTGGAAGCTGCCGAACGGGCCGGAATGATGTCGGTCGATGTGACACAATTTTATCAGGTAACTACCGGTAGGGAAATTGATAACGCTTAATGAAAAAAAAGGTTTACTTAATCAAATAATGGATAATGCTTAATGAATTCATACTAAATGCTAAATTTGGATTAACTATTATTTTATTCGACATTCAGTGTTAACCATTCCGCATTAACCATTTATTCTTTAATTTAACCCTGACAATCATTCTGAAAATATGGATTTTAAAATTACATCAGACTATCAGCCGACAGGTGATCAGCCGGAAGCAATAGTCCAGCTTGTTGAAGGGATTCAAAATGATATTCCTTATCAGACGTTGCTTGGGGTTACTGGTTCAGGGAAGACTTTTACGATGGCAAATGTGATCGAGAGAGTCCGGAAGCCTACTCTGATTTTGAGTCATAACAAGACCCTTGCCGCACAGCTATATGGTGAAATGAAGCAGTTTTTCCCTGAAAATGCTGTCGAATATTTCGTCTCTTATTACGATTATTACCAGCCCGAAGCATATTTACCGGTAACTGATACTTTTATTGAAAAGGATCTTTCGATCAACAAAGAAATTGAGAAGTTAAGGTTAAGCACAACTTCGGCACTACTTTCCGGAAGGCGGGATATCATTGTGGTTTCTTCGGTTTCGTGTCTTTATGGAATAGGAAATCCCCAGGACTTTCACGCCAATGTAATCTCGGTAAAAGTTGGTGAGATTATCAGCAGGAATGTTTTTCTGCACAAACTTGTTGACGCCATGTATTCACGCAGCGAGGTTCTTTTCCAGCGTGGCAACTTCAGAGTGAAAGGTGATACTGTCGATATTTTCCCTGCCTATGCCGATGATGCAATCAGAATAGTATTTTATGGTGATGAGATCGAAGAGATCGCCCTGTTTAATCCGGATAACGGATATGCAGTGAAAAGCATGGATAACTGTGTGATTTATCCGGCTACGATATTTGTAACTACAAAGGATAGCATCCAATTGGCGATTAAGAAGATACAAAACGATCTTGTTGAGCATATTGAGTTTTTCAAGAGAGGCGGAAAG
>CAIOOC010000782.1 GCA_903859795.1 uncultured Bacteroidia bacterium | reverse complement strand
CGTGCCATAAGATTTCTTTATCGACATCAATTTTATAAATACCATCTCCGGAAGTTACGAGCCAAATCTGGCCTGTATGATCTTCAACCATACGGGTAATAATGTGAAAAACTCCTGTAAATTGTCTGCCCAAAAACTTGTAGGTATACAATTGTTCTCCTGTATATCTGCATAATCCTTTGTCCGTAGCCAGCCAAATAATGCCATGCCTGTCAACAAGTGAGGCGGTAATGTTTGATCCCGGTAAACCCTCTTCTTCACCAAACTGTAGAATGCCGGAGGTGGTGCCAGGCAGTAATTTTGGAATCCCTGCCTTCGTTATTACAGGTTTAGGCAATATTGTTTGTGTCATTAAAAAAGGTTTGGCGGCAATTGTATCGAGGTTGATTAAACTGTCAGGTATATTATCCCAGTCTAATTTTTTGGTTTGTGCAGGGTGACTTAGTATTTTAAAATCGTTTATTGCAAATGGTTTTGTTGGGAGTTTATCAATGTCGAAATGAACAGACCTGGGTGGACGAATACTATCTTTACTGATTATCTTATAATTCAATGGCTGTGCTTCGCTAAATTTTAAAGGCCTGCTGACAGGTGCCTCATTCTCATGGTCATCCTTTGGGAAAGGTCTGTTTCTGCTGTTAGTGCACGAAATAGCCAGCAATGAAATTAGGATAACTATGATATTTTTGAGAAGTGTCTCATCGATTTTCCGAAGTTTTTCCCCAAAAGATTCTACGGTATAAATTATAGTAGTTTTTTTCATAGTTCAGGTTAGTAAAATATGTATGAATACGAACAAAGTTATACATTTATTTTCCTTTAACGCAAGTACTTAAAGTTGGAAATTTACATGTTAATCCGAATGAAAGTACGGATTGCTAATTAAGTACGATGGCTTTAGAATTGTATATATCATATAATTAAGGTATTACTTATAATTCAAATAAATTGTAAAATCCCGTTTTTTACATTATTATTGAGCGATTTATTTGTATCAATTCTAAATAGAAACTGAAATGGGAAATAAAGCACAAAGTCCAAGCAATACCCTTGGTACACCTTCGGAAAGTCTTCAGACATTTAATTTGATCGATCTCCAGCAATATACCCAGGAGAAATCATATTCAACCAACGCAAGCAAGGATTTTCACCTCTTTTATGTAGGAAGGGATGACGTCCATGATATACTGAAACATATTCTATCGCGTTGCAGCGTTTCGCTTTACCTCAATATGTTCGGGTTTGATGACGATGAATTAAACACAATTCTTATGGCCAAGGCGTTAGACCCTAACATTACCATGTTGATTACTCTCGATTCGAGCCAGGCTGGCGGAGTTCATGAAAAAGCGCTGCTCGATGCAGATAAAGCAAACAATCTGTCTGCTTTTAACACCCATTTCGTTATCGGGAGTTCAGCAACAAACCAAATTTCTCATACCAAGGGCTTTGTAGCCGACGGAAAGGTAGGTGCAGAGGGTTCAACAAATTGGTCAGGTTCGGGTGAGGGAACCTTTGTTGTGACAGGGAAGGCCGGGGGACCAGGCTATAAGGCTCAGAATAACACACAATCTGTATTTACCGACAGTGATACGATAAGCCGTTTTACTGCGGAACTCATTGCTGAACATCTGGCTGCTCAAAAAACTTCCACAGCTAAATGAACCCGGTGAATTAAAAACTTTGTATTCAAATACTGTGAGTCTTAATAGACTTGCGATTAAATAGGGTTTTATACAGATTAACCAGGATTGTTTCTATTTACCTTTTGTATACAACATAATATACCCAATAAATATCGTGTATAGAAGAAGTTTAATTCATTCTACCTATACTAAGTAAAAGGTACCATATATTGTTGCATTTTACATCTTTGCGTCTTAGCGTCTTTTGCGTGGGATAGAAAGAAAAATCATGCAGAGACGCAAAGGCGCCAAGTTTAAGAATTGTCAAATAATGAGCACATTAGTTTGAAATATACGACACTGTTATTCGAAATATTCAAATTTTACTGCATTATCATTATCCTTGTTCTATATCAAAGTTTATTTGAGATCACAATCATGCAATAATTAGTTTTGACAGTGATAACAAAGCCGTCCAGAAGATTATTGACCGTCGTTTAAGTGTGGGAGTTAATAAACTTGAAGAATACCTCTATAACCAGGAAATGGTAGAGAAAATTAAACGTTCAGACAAGTCAATTGTAGAGTGAATGTATATCGCCATCAACCCCGATTCCTTATGGAATTAACCTGCTTCAAAATACCCTAAGTGAATGAAAAAAAGGATAACCTACCAATCCGAAACTGTTACACTGCGACAAAAAGCTGAAGCTCTACTGGAAAGAAATTCACAAAAAGCCGATACCCTGCCCAATGAAGCTGGCACGTTAAAGCTCATTCATGAACTTCAGGTGCACCAGATCGAACTGGAAATGCAGAACCAAGAGCTTATCCAGGCGAAAGCCCGGGCTGAAGCGGCAACAAAAGAGCTGAAGTACTCTTCGATTTTGCCCCGTGCTGTTATTTTACTGTTACCCGAAATGGTAAAATTTTCGAGGTCAATCAGATGGGTGAAAAGTTATTGGGGAAGGATCGGCATCTTCTAATAGACAAATTGTTAACCTATTTTATTACCCCCTCTGCCAAACCAATCTTTAACCAATTTCTCTATAATGCTTTTAAAAGCAAAACCATTCAAAGTTGCGATATTGAGGTTTTGAGTG
>CAIOOC010000781.1 GCA_903859795.1 uncultured Bacteroidia bacterium | reverse complement strand
GATCTGTTGTTGCAGTAAAGAAGGATTTTGGAGCTGGTTATTCATATGACCTTATCGTTGAAGAGGGTAAATTGATCAAATAAAAAGTCAATAAAAATAATTCAACATCCGATAAAATCCCTCATCGCAAAAACGGTGGGGGATTTTTTTGAAAAAATCTTTTGTATTTTAGTCCGCAATTAGAGTCTTCTATGAAAAAACCCCTATCATTCGAAAAATTATCACAGTCTATCGATGGAGATCTGTATAACGATAAAACACACAGGATAAGCTATTCAACCGATGCTTCCTCATACCGGGAACTGCCGTTGGCTGTGGTTCTTCCCAGACATAAGGAGGATGTGCGAAAAGTGTTGGAATTTGCACGTGAGAACGATACTTCCGTGATTCCGCGTGGTGCAGGAACCTCGCTTGCAGGCCAGGTTGTTGGGGGCGGAATTGTGGTTGATATCTCAAAATACATGGATCGCATTCTTGAATTTAACAATTTGGAAAAATGGATTCTTGTCGAACCTGGTGTAAATCTTGCTGAATTAAATATTTACCTGAGGCCATATGGTTTGCAGTTCGGACCTGAAACTTCGACCAGTAACCGTTGCCGGATAGGCGGGATGCTTGGAAATAACTCGTGTGGTGTTAGGTCGCTTATCTATGGCAGTGTTCGCGAACATGTGCTTGAAGTCGAAACATTGCTTGCCGACGGATCGGAAGTCACATTTGGACCGCTTACAAGGGACGCTTTTGAGGCTAAATGTGATTCTGATGCAGCTAAACTGGAAACAAAGATCTACCGACAGATAAAAGAGGCTCTTTCGAACGAAACGGTCAGGACTAAAATCACTGAAGTTTATCCCGAGCCTGCAGTTGCAAGGCGTAACATGGGTTATGCCGTCGACTTTTTAATGGAAACGGATCCCTTTACAAAAAATGGAATGCCCTTTAATTTTGCAAAACTTCTAGCGGGGTCTGAAGGGACGCTGGCCTTTACAACTGCAATAAAGCTTAATCTTATTCCTCTGCCTCCAAAGGTAAAGTGTGTGGTTCCGGCTCATTTTTCTTCACTCGAAGAGGCACTTTACGCGAATATACTTGTTCTTCAGCATCATCCATCGGCTATTGAACTGATGGACGATATCATTATGAACTGCACAAAAGAGAGCAACTCTCAACGCGAAAACAGGTTTTTTATTCAGGGCGAGCCAATGGCTATTCTGATGATTGAATTTGCCGCTGACACAAAAGAGGAGATCGAACAATCGTATTCCGGTCTTGTCGCTGAACTAACTGAAGCAGGCTACGGATATCATTTCCCGTTAATCTTTGGCGACGATCAGATAAAAAAAGTGTGGGAACTCAGAACAGCAGGGTTAGGCGTTCTGTCAAACATACCAGGGGATAAACGAAATACTACAGTAATTGAGGATACTGCAGTATCCGCTCACCGACTACCAGACTATATCGCAGAATTTAAGTCTGTCGTTGCAAATTATAGATTGAATTGCGTTTACTACGGACACATCTCGACAGGAGAGCTTCATCTAAGACCTTTATTGAATCTTAAAGATCCAGTTGATCAAAAGGTATATGCCTCACTTGCTCAGGATGTAGCCCTGCTTGTGAAGAAATTCAGAGGATCATTATCCGGTGAACATGGCGACGGCAGGTTAAGAGGCTCCTTTATCCCGTTTATGTATGGAGAGGAGATTTACGATCTGTTC
Organism: uncultured Bacteroidia bacterium; assembly: GCA_903859795.1. Classification (GTDB taxonomy): domain Bacteria; phylum Bacteroidota; class Bacteroidia; order Bacteroidales; family Prolixibacteraceae; genus JAAFHB01. The sequence continues at coordinate 1,630 of CAIOOC010000781.1, read as the reverse complement.
AAAACGATAAAAAAAACATGGGATCCCTGGAATGTTATGAATCCCGGGAAAATTACCGATGCTCCCCCAATTACTCAAAACCTTCGGTTCGAGGTTTCAAACCGGTATCCCGACATTCCAACTACACTAGATTTCACATCCACACATGGCTATCTGCGTGCTGTTGAGCAATGTAATGGTTCTGGTGATTGCCGAAAATCTGAGATCGTTGGTGGTACAATGTGCCCAACTTATATGGCCACACGCGATGAGGATAAAACCACTCGTGCGCGAGCCAACATCCTCAGGGAATACATGCACCATTCTAAAAAGGATAAACCTTTGATTCAGAAAGAGATTTACAAAGTTTTGGATCTTTGTATTTCCTGCAAAGGGTGCAAAGGCGAATGTCCTTCGAATGTTGACATGGCTAAAATTAAAGCCGAATTTTTACAGCACTATTACGACGAAAACGGAACTCCATTCAGAGCCTCCTTAGTGGCCTATTTGCCGCGGTTGGGAAAACTCGCGATGACTTTGAATCCGTTTACTAATTTTCTCCTCAATCAACGCTGGTTTAACAGGATTATCGGTTTTCATTCCAAACGAAAGATCCCAGGTTATTCGGCCCAAAGTCTAAGAAGCTGGGCTGATAATAATTCCGTTAGACCTGGTGAGAATGGCCGTGTCTATTTGTTTGCTGATGAGTTTACCAATTTTCTCGAATCACATATCGGAATAAAAGCGATTTTGCTTTTAAACCATTTGGGCTATGAGGTGGTGATTCCTAAACATCGTGAAAGCAGCCGGACATTCCTTTCAAAAGGACTGGTGCGTGAGGCAAAGAAGATAGCTATGGAGAATGTGATGCTTTTGAAGGACCTTATAACTTCGGAAACACCATTAATCGGCATTGAACCGTCAACTATACTGACCTTCCGCGATGAATATCCTGATCTTGTTGATGATTATTTAAAGGAAACCGCAAGTATGCTTGCTAAAAATGCCCTTTTATTTGATGAGTTTTTTGTTCGGGAAATGGAGGCAGGAAAGATCAATGCGGAACAATTTACACACGAAAAGCGAGAGATTAAAATGCATACCCATTGTCAGCAAAAAGCAATCGCATCTTCACTCTCGACCCGGCAAATGCTCACATTACCCGAAAATTATACAGTCCAGGAGATCAAATCTGGTTGTTGCGGAATGGCCGGATCATTTGGTTATGAACGGGAACATTATGATCTTTCGATGCAAATCGGGGAGATGGTACTTTTTCCTGAAGTTCGGAGGAGTGAACCTTCAGTCATTATTGCTTCCTCGGGGACAAGCTGCAGGCACCAGATCAAAGACGGGACAGGGAGATCAGCATTACATCCGATTGAGGTGATGTACGGAGCGATTTTGAGATGAAAGAATGAAAGAATTAAGAATTTAGGATTCTGACGCTTTTGATTCTTTCTTAAACGTAAAAACCTCATTAAAAAGCACTTCAAATCTTCGCCATTGAAGGATAATCAAAAACATCCCGATATTAACCAAAACATCGGCCACATTAAACACATAAAAATTGTATTGTGTGAAATAGTGGAAATGGAAGAAGTCAGTTACATATCCGTTGAAAAAGCGGTCAAGAATATTCCCGTAGGCG